>CAZSOG010000822.1:0-3236 GCA_964607555.1 uncultured Pirellulaceae bacterium
CCACGCACGGAGACATGGATCCTGCGGTTCCTCTACGGCGGTTTCTATCGAGTCATCACCGCGTTGGCTGCTATCCCGTTACCGACCGATGCGGGTGATTTCGGATTGATGTCGCGGCGCGTGGTGGATGTCGTGCGTGCGAGCGGCGAGCGGCATCGCTACCTGCGTGGGCTGCGCACGTGGGCCGGTTTTCGACAGGTCGGCGTCCCCTTCGAACGGGTCGCGCGACATGCGGGACGTTCGAAATACAGCGTGCGCAAGCTGCTGAAACTGGCGTTTGACGGGATCTTCGCCTTTTCCGTGATGCCACTCCGCTTCGCAACCATGGTCGGCGGGTTCGCGATTGTCGCGTCGTTTCTTTTCGCGGGCTACAGCCTGTTTGCGAAACTCGTCCTGGATCAATCGCCGACCGGCTTCACGGCGTTGTATGTTTCGATGACGTTTCTGGCCGGGGTGCAACTGCTGTTCTTGGGTGTCATCGGCGAATATGTTGGACGCACGTACGAGGAAGTAAAGCAGCGTCCGCTCTACGTGGTCGACCGTCTCCTGCACGTTGATACGCCGCGTCGCGTGGTGTCGAACGTTGGTGAAACAACGCCCGTTCGAGATCGGTCTCGAGTCTTGCATGATGAGTGTCCGGTGGCGAGCAACCATGAATAACGAGTACGCGGCACGATACCGAGACCTGTACGAGCGGCATTGGTGGTGGCGTGCGCGCGAGCGTGCCATTCTGGACGTACTCGACCAGTGTTTACCGGCGATCGGCGGTGCCAGGATACTCGACGTCGGTTGCGGAGACGGGCTCCTGTTCGATCGGCTCGCCCAATACGGGCAGGTTGACGGCGTCGAAGTAAACGGCACGTTGGTGTCACCCACCAACCCCTGGCGCGACCGGATATACATCGGGCCGTTCGACGAAGAATATCAGCCGGACTGCCGTTACGACGTCATCCTGATGCTTGACGTTCTCGAGCATCTACCGGACCCCTTGGCGGCGTTGAGGCATGCGGCAGCGTTGCTCGAGGATCATGGTCTGTTAGTCATTCACGTCCCCGCATTCATGACGCTATGGACAACACACGATGACCTCAACCACCACTTCACGCGGTACACTCAAGCGACGCTGCGCGACGTGATTCGGCAGACCGACCTGCGTGTCCAAACATGTCATTACACGTTTCACTGGACTTTCCCGGCAAAACTGGCGATTCGCGTCAAGGAAGCGTGCTTTGCCGGCGGCACGCGGCCACCACGCGTGCCGCGGCGCCTCGTGAACACGATGGCCTATGCGCTCTGTTTGCTCGAACAGCGTCTGGCACGACACCTGCGGCCAACGTTCGGCAGTTCCTTACTGGCCGTTGTCCGGCCGACGCCACGCCGGGCAGCGAACCAAGATCACCCCATGGCGGCAGGTGTGGCGGAGCAACCAGTTCCCATGCTCTTCCCAACGGCGGATTTGGCGCCGGACGCCGTGCCACACGTCACGCTTTGACCGCGCTGCGTTTGCTTCAGTAGCCGACACGAAGCACACGGCCGGTGACCGGGCTGATGAACAACCGGAATGTGCGGATACCGGATCTGCCGGTTCCATGATCCGTGACGCGTGAACGGCCACGAAGACGCTTCGTTGCGGAGCGGTCAGCGGCGGCGCGCCGCGTTGGGCGCGCTGGCAGCGCTGGTGCCACCGGCGGGAATCGTACTCGGCGGGCCTGGCTGGTCGTATTCTTCGACGACTTTGGTCCATCCCTTCGGCACGGCTGGCTCGTAGAACTCGCGGTGGAACAGATTGAGCTGCTGCGCGATCACACTGAAGTTCACCTCCCGTTTGTCGAATTCGAAGCTCGTCTTGGGCGGCGGCGGCAGCGGTTGCGGGGCCTGGCCCGGTTTGGCGGGCGGCGTGAGCACGCGTCCGTACAGGACCATCGCTTTCGGCAGAAAATCGGCGCCGTCGATGATCACTTGCGCCAGCTGGAAATTCGCGGCGTCTTCCTGGGTCTGTGGCACGGCCTCCAGCCAATACTCTTTCTTCGCGTTGGGTGGCGTGACAATACGGAGCCAGAATCGCCGCTTAATATCATCGGCGCGTGAATTGAACATGAAGGGCAACGGTCCCTGCGCAATCGCCTTGCCGCGCATTTCCGGAGGCAGCTCACTTTGGACCAGGTGTTTGTGTGGATAATCATATTGGTACACCCACTGTCCATCACAGATCCAACACTCGAATTGCTCTTTCGGCAACGGTATGTACATCGGTTGACCGCCGCGTTCCCGTGGTGGCTGATATTGCTGTGATTTTTCGACGCGAAACAGGCCTTTGTCCGGCGCCGAATACATGATCGCGCCTTCACTATACGTCTTGAACGTGTCACGCGGCCCAAACTCGGGGTCGTAGATCCAGCGTTTGAAATGGCAGCGATACCGCTTGATCTTGGCGCTGTTATATTCCCAATACTTGAGTATCTGGTCCACGTATTGCTGGTGCTTTGGACTCAGCGGTATCCACGATGGGGCCATGGGCATCACCGGCGGTCGGGCAGCCGGTCCCGCGGCGGCCGGCACGTTGCGCGCCAAGCGTGGGGTGGCCTGTCCGGCCGGCAAGGTCTGTTGCTGCGCGTGACCCGCCTCGATCGCGACAAAACCAATCAGTGAGAAGACCAACAAGACTCGAAGGGTTTGGGTCCGGTACATAGTGCATCCCTGCGTACGTTTCCGAATGAAAGGGCGTCGGCGGGCTCGCGTTGGAGCCCTTGCACCTCACGCATGGAGGCGCGGATCGGCCGGGATTGTACCAGGATCCAGCGAATGGCCCTAGGCCGGATTTTTCCGTCGCGCGGCGTGGGACGTACAAAGAGGAGGGCAAGAATAATACTCGAGCCAAACGGTGGGGCTGTTAGAGACCTCATGGGCGGAAATTTGATGATCTTGAGTCAAGTTTTTTGGGTCGAGGTTCAGCTGCCACGGGAGTTGATGTCGGGCGAGCGACACCGGTAGTGCAGAATCACCGTTCCACCGGGATAAACCCGGTGGTGACGGGAACGTGGGTGAGTTGAGGCCGGAGTAGTGCAAAATCAGCGCTCCACCGGGATAAACCCGGCGGTGGCAGGAAGCGCAAAGGGACCGAGCGCTGTGCGCGGGTCTCCTGACCCCGCACGGGTGCGACCGAAGGTCTCCACCGCGCCGGCATGCGTCAGTTGGTTGGAGGCAACGCCTCGTTAGATTCTTAGGCTGCAGGATGC
>CAZSOG010000823.1:0-3226 GCA_964607555.1 uncultured Pirellulaceae bacterium
GTGCGCCACCGATTAGTGCAAAATCACTGGCTCCACCCAGACCAGCTGGGCGGGGAGACGTCACGCAACCCGTTGCTTGCGGTCGGCCCGATCGACGATGCGGCCGTGATCGAGTTGCAGGACGCGATCGGCCAGATGCAGATTCGACGCGCGATGCGTGATCATGATCAGCGTTCGGCCGCGACTGAATTCGGTTAGCACGTCGTTAATGAGTTGCTCGCTCTCGGCATCGATTTGGCTCGTTGCCTCGTCCAGGATCAGGACTTCCGGATCTTTCAGAATCGCCCGTGCCAGGGCGATTCGTTGTCGCTGGCCACCACTGAGGCGTTGGCCACTTTGCCCGACGAGCGATTCGTATTGTTCGGGAAACGTCATGATAAACTCGTGTGCGTGCGCCAATTTGGCGGCGGCGACAATCTGCTCATCCGTGCTATCGACGGAACCATAGCGGATATTGTACAAGATGCTCTCGTTGAATAGTTCGGTCTGTTGCGTCACCAGGCCGATGCGTGAACGCAAGTCTTTCAGCGCCATCTGGCGCAAGTCGACGCCATCCAGGCAGATCGCGCCCTGCTGCGGATCGTAGAACCGGCAGATCAGGTGGACGAGTGAGGATTTGCCGCTGCCGTTGGGACCGATCAACGCAATCTTGGACCCGAACGGGATATGGATATTGATGTCGCGCAAGACGAATTCGTTATCCCGATAGGCGAACGACAAGTCACGCAGCTCGAGAACCTCGTGTGGCCGGCCGACCGTTTTGGGCCGCGCGGGCGATTGGATCAATGTCGGCCGATCGAGGATCTGATAGAGAATATCCGCCGCGACCGTCCCCATGTTAATGCCCGAAAAGACGCCCGACAGTTTTCGCACCGGGTCGCTGGCGCCGATCAGCAGTCCGAAAAACACGAGCATCGATGAAATACCGAGCGGCCGGTCGGTGATCCGGAAGCCAAAGATGTGCGTTTCCTGATAGAGGACCAGGTACGCTCCGACCACGATCGTCGTGCCGACCATGCCGATCCCCAGCAATTCGGTGATGGGCCGTGTCAGCGCGTTGTAGAAGACGGTCTTCATCGAGATTTTCAGCATATCCATCGTGGCGCCACCAAATCGTTTTTTCTCCACGTCTTCCATGCTGTACGCCTGCACAGTCTGGATGCTGTTGAAGGCCTCCAACATGACGTGGTGCAGTCCGGCGGCTTTTTCAAACATCCGCCGGCACACGAGTTTGACACGCCGATTCAGCCAGACGATCAGAAAGACGACGACCGGCGCGACGATCAGCGACAAGACCAGCAAACGCCACGAGATCAAGCAGGCGCCGATCAGGCACGAGAGGATCTTCAGCGGTTCACGCACGGCGCCGCCAATGAGGCTCATGATCCCATTGCTCAGCATATCTGTGTTGTACGTGATTTGCGCCGTGAAGCCGCTTGTGCCATAGCCAAGGAATCCGGCACGGTCCATTTCCATGGCCTTGTCGAATATTCGCATACGGATATTGCGCGCGACGTGGTTTGACACATGCGCCACCAACATCGTGTTACCCAACAGGAACACATGTTTGACCGCCGTGCTGATGATCAGGAACATGATGACCAGCGCGACGGTCTGGAAGGGGTCATTGGGCAGATACCGGACGTAGGGCTGAAACCGTTTCGACGAACCGATCGCAGCGCGCTCGGAGTTCTGCTGCATCACGATCTGGTTGATTTTCAGGTTGAGCGATTTCGTTTCCGCGGGTGTCGCCGTGGCGAGGCGCTGCTTCAGTTGGTCGATTTGTTTTTGCCATTGGTCAACCTTCTGTTCGGAATCGCGGATATCACGTGCCAACCATTGTTGCAGTGATTCTCCCGCGAGCGTCACTTTGATGACCGGAAAGAGGGCGCCGATATTTCCGCCCCAGAGCGCCGCGACGCCGACGGACAACAGCGTGGCAACGAGCAGCGTCCTCCAGTAACGCAACGCGTCGTGCAGGGCACGGGACAAATTCCTCATGGTCTAGCTTCCTCAGCGTCTTGCGTCGGTAAGATTCTCAGGCTGCCACATGCGTGCACCGTACGCGCATGTTTGAAAGCGAACGACGGGAGTGCGGCCGACGGAGGGCGTACTCCCTTGTAGGTTGCGGGCCTCCCGCACTAGGCGACCGACTTCAAAATACGATTGAATTGGCGCAGCGGCAGTTGTTGTTTCGGTCCGGGGATCGTGCACGGGTGGTCGATGACCAGAATATCCGCGTGCCGGGCGCGTTCTTCAAGGCGCTCGATCCGCTCCAGCACGACCAGCACATTGCAGTCGGCACGGCCGGAAAACCGGCCCGGGCCCGGCACGAACGCGATTTCGACTTCCGGTTCGGCTGCCGCGTCCGGCCGGACGGGCAAACGCGAGATCAACGACACCGCGTTTTCTGGCAGGTCTCGATCGCCGACAACACGTACGTGAAGGTCTTGATCCCGGCGTTTGTGCATGCCGTGCCGGCACCGCGTCAGGCGCACCGGGCGGTGATGGTAACGCACGTTTTCGCCGTCGCTCCACCGGTCGGGCGCCGACGCATCGCGTGGGTGCCACAGGTGGTAAGTGTTGGTCCACTTGAGGATCGACCGCACGGCAATTCCGGCACGCCGCAGTCGCAGCCGGAAATCATCGTCCTCGCAGCCCCAGCCGACATATTGCTCGTCGTAACCGTTGATTCGTTCGTAGTCCGCGTGCCACACACCGGCATTGCCCCCGTACAGTTTTGGCTTCGATGGGTGACGCAGCATGGTGTACAGCCGGGACTTCCAGGCAAATCGCTTGAGATCCCACATGCGCGGCCATGTGACCCATTGCCGATAGTCGCCCCGCCGCACGATCGCGGGCGTGATCCGGGCACTGGTCGCGCGGTCGAACCAGTAACAGTAGCCCGCCATCGCCACGTGCGGCTGGCGCTGCTCCAGGTGCTGCCAGACGTGGTCGCGTGGAACGATGCAGTCACCATCGAGAAACAGGAGATAGTCCGCCTCCGCCGCCAACGCACCCTCGTTGCGGCACCGGGACGGTTGAAAACCCGCATGCGGGTGGGTCAGGAACCGAAGGGGATAGGGCAGCGTGGTCTTCAGATCGCGGACCAAATCGGGCGTCTCGTCGGTCGAGCCATCATCGCAGACGATCACCTCGTACTTCCCGGCAACGCCCTGTTGGACCACCAACGACTCCAAAACGCGGCGCAGATTGTACGGCCGTT
>CAZSOG010000824.1:0-3224 GCA_964607555.1 uncultured Pirellulaceae bacterium
AGAACCACGATGGCAAGATCACGCGCGACGAAGCGTCGCCGATGCTCAAACGATTCTTCGATCGTATCGATGCCGACCGGAACGGTGCTATCACCCGCGAGGAGGTCCGTGAGTTCATCAAGAACCGCGGGCCGTCGGATTCCACGCCACGCCCCTGACCTGTTAATCGGCCGCGCGGCGGCATCATTGAGGAGGAGTCATTATCCATGCGGGAACGGCAAGAACCACGTCCCGTCAAACCGGCGGCTCTGGTCGCCGCCGCCGTGGGGGCCGCGCTCCTCTGGGGTACGCTGCGGACGCGCGCCGGGGAACCGGCGCGCGGCAACATTGACTTGGCCAACTTGCCGACCCAAACGGTGACCGTGCGTAAGCAACATTACGGAACCATGCCGGATGGAACCGATGTGAGCCTGTACACATTGTCGAATCGACGCCAAATGCGCGTGACCGTGACGGACTACGGCGCGACAATCACCGGCGTCTTCGTTCCGGACGCGGCGGGCCATGTCGCCAATGTCCTGCTGCACTTGGATTCGCTTGATGACTATCTCAAAGGCCATCCGTTGTTCGGATCGCTGGTCGGACGTTATGCGAATCGAATCGCCGGCGCGGCATTTGAAATTGACGGCGTGCGCTATCGATTGACGCCCAACGCCGGTGCGAACCATATTCACGGTGGCCGCGTTGGCTTTCAGAAGATCGTGTGGCGGAGCCGACCGCTGCGCGAACCCAATCGAGTGGGAGTCGAATTGACCCATGTCAGCCCCGACGGCAATGAAGGGTACCCAGGTCGCCTCAAAGTGACGGTCGTGTATGGACTGACGGATGAAAACCAGCTGATCATGGAATATCGGGCCACGACCGACAAACCGACACATGTCAACTTGACCAATCATGCCTATTGGAACCTCGCCGGGGCCGGTTCCGGTAACGCGCTCGATCACGTCATGATGATCAATGCGGACCGCTACGTGGTTGCCGACCAACGCCGATTTCCAACCGGGCCGATCCGTGGCGTCCGCGGCACCCCGCTGGACTTTACCACACCGCATCGGATCGGCGCGCGTATCGATCAACTCGAGGGTCAAAACTATGATGATTGTTACGTCCTGAACAAACCGCCTGGTGGGGAGACGCTCGTCTTGGCGGCCCGCGTCACCGAGCCACACAGTGGCCGCGTGATGGAAGTGCGCACGACGCAGCCGGGCGTCCAATTCTATACGGCGAAGGGCCTGAGTGACAAATACCAGGCGGACGGACACGCCTACGGTCCCTATTTCGGTTTCTGTCTGGAAACACAACATTTTCCCGACTCGCCGAACCAGGCCCACTTCCCGCCAACGCTCTTGCGCCCCGGCGAAACATACCATCAGGTGACCGTCCACCGCTTCCTTACCGTGCCCGACGCCGCGCGTGTTCGCTGAAGCCGAACTTGCACGGGTTGCGGGCGAAGCCCGCCCTACGTCGGTTCTTCTTGGATCGTGATCCACGTGCGCTGCGCGGACGACTGCAGGACCGCATCGGCGACGATTTGCGCGCGCAGCCCTGCACGGAAGCCGGGTTCCGCGGCGCGGCCCTCGGTAATCGCGGAGACGAATTCCCACATCAAATCGTACCGAAAAACGGTTGCCGGTTCGCCTTGTTCCGGGTCGCGCGGGCTACCGGCCGGGCTCAAATACGCACGCGGCACATCGACCGGTTCTAGATCGTGGCCGGTGCGCCCGATCCAGAGCGTGTTCGGCTCGTGCAGCCGGTAGACCGCCGTGGCTTCCGCGCCGTTGATCTCGGCCCATTCGTGCCCGAATCCACCTAGTCCATACCCTTTGGCGAGCGTCGTTCCTTCCCAGACGCCAACCGCTCCGCTGGCGAAACGCGCGATCAAAGCCGACCAATCGTCCACGTCCGATGGAGCGCACTCGACGCCGTCCGGCGTTTTCCTGCGCGGTGCGTACCGGGCCAGCTCCCCACAAATCTCCGTGATCGGCCCCATCAGATCCCGCGCGAAATCGATGCGCTGAATCGTCATGTCAAACAGGTCGCCGGCACCCGCCTTGGCCTGATATTGACGCCAACCCCAGCTGGTTTCCGGCCAGTCCAAGAATCGTTGACTACGGAAATGCCGTGGCGTCCCAAGCGCGCCCGATCCGACCAGATGCTTCAAGTATTTCATCGACGGCGCGAAGCGGTAAGTGAAAGCCGTCATATGGACGACGTCCGCGGCACGCGCCGCCTCGTACATCACACGAACCTCCGCCGCGTTCAGCCCCAGAGGCTTTTCGCACAAAATGTGCTTGCCGTTCTCCGCCGCCGCCAGCGCGATCTCGCAATGCGTGAAGTTCGGTGACGCGATAACCACCGCGTCAACCGACGGGTCCGCACAGACGTCGCGATAATCGGTCGTTGTCCAGTCCACCGACCACTCCGATTTGCGCCGTTCCAATAGCTCGGTATCGGGGTCGCAGACCGCCACCAGCTCGGCGCGCGAATCGAGTCGAATACCGGGCACATGGTGATAGTCACTCACCGCGCCCGCGCCAATGATGGCGATGCCGATCGGAGCTCGTTGGGGGCCTGGCATGGTTCGTCGCTCCCTTCGAGAGAGTTTTTTTTCTGAATTTTCTTGCGGCGCCGACCCGCTGTGACCATCATCGCAACTCTCGAAGGATATGCGTTTAGTGTATATATGACAACCGTTTATCATCGTTTTCGGTATGCCCACACGTTGTGCTTCAACGGCTGCGGACCCACCCAAACCGATGCATGGCACTCACCCCCTCCTAGGGGTGTACGAACGAATTCAAAATGAATACATTGACGAGATACACTCCGGCACACCGGCCAGGCGTATCCTGACCAACACTTGCCTACCTATATTAACCCTCTTTCGGATCGATTAATTCTTATGTGCCTACTGGCTATTCAATATCAACTGGTCCCGGAGGCCCCAATTTTGGTGGCTGCGAACCGGGAAGAGTACTATGACCGGTCGAGCACGACCCCGTCGATTCAGTCTGGTAAGCCGCGCGTTCTGTGTGGTATTGACCAGCGTGCCGGCGGGACGTGGCTGGGTGTGAACCAGCACGGTCTGTTTGTCGCGGCCTGCAACCGAGTCCGGTTGATGCCGCCGTTGGCGCCTCGTTCGCGAGGCGTTTTGTGTCGCGATCTGCTCCGTGCCGGCTCGGCGCGCGAGGCCGTGGACATCGCGTTAGAGGAGCTTTCTACGG
>CAZSOG010000825.1:0-3220 GCA_964607555.1 uncultured Pirellulaceae bacterium
GCACGCGGATGGGGCACCCCGCATTGCGTCGTCGGTTAACGGCCATTGGTTGGGTGCACTTTCTAATAGTGAACAACCACCCTCCCTTTGGAATTGCGCGGACCAGCTTACGATCAAGGCCCGTCCGGGCGGTGGTGCCTCCGGCGTGTTTTTGGGCCGGAGCGACCTTCCGTGGCGGGCTCGGGCAGCTTTGACGGCGGATTGTGGCGATGTCCGGGTGAGTTCTCGAGAAACGGGCCGTTTTGCGGTTGCAAAAATAAGATCCATCGCTAAATTGAGTGTCTTAAGTTGTTGTTGGTGTATGTATGTAGGGATAAGAGTCCTCTCGGAGATGGGGATCCAGGAGAATTCAGCGTCTGCGAGTGACATATGGGTTAGGCTGGCAGAAAGCGAAGGAATCACGGTAGCAAATGACGATCACGAAAGAGCGGAAGCAGGAACTGATTCAGGATTTTCGGCACGACGACGCGGACACGGGTTCGCCGGAGGTGCAGATCGCAATCCTGACGACCCGCATCAACAATCTGACTGAGCACATGCGGGCCCACAAGAAGGACTACGCCAGCCGGCGTGGTTTGCTTGCTCTGGTTAGCCGACGACGTCGCCTCTTGGACTATTTGCGACGCCGAGACCCGCAACGGTATCTCGATATTATCGGGCGGCTTGGGATTCGCAAATAGCGTACCCGGCGGTGACGCTGACGGGCGAAATCGGGATCCTCGGGTTCCTCTCTTCTGCCTGGTTCGTGTTTGGCTCGACGCATCGACGCGATTCATGACCTTCTGTTTGGTCGGCGTTTCAGGTTGCGCGCACGAGCTAGTTCGAGGATTCTCTCATCTCATTGGACGCGGCCATGTAATGTAGGAAGTACGAGTTGTGAAGGTACGTGTAGAAAAGCAGGTTGGCAAGCACATTATTTCGATGGAAACGGGACAGCTGGCGCGGCAGGCCGGCGGGGCGGTATTGACGCAATATGGGGGCACGGTCGTGCTGAGTGCGGTGACGAGCGGTCCACCGCGGGTCGGGATCGATTTTTTCCCGCTCATGTGCGACTATCGCGAGCGGTTTTCCGCGGCCGGCAAATTCCCCGGCGGGTTCCTGAAGCGGGAAGGCCGGCCGAGCATGAAGGAGACGCTCACTTCGCGATTGACCGACCGCCCGATCCGGCCCTTGTTTCCGGACGGATACGACGACGAGGTCCAGTGCCAGAGCGTGGTATTGTCGAGTGACCGTCAGAACGACGGTGACATTTTGGCCATGAATGGCACGGCGGCGGCGCTGCTGTTGGCGCCGATTCCGTTCACGGGCCCATTGGCATCCGTGCGCGTCGGACGCATCGACAACGAATTCCTGCCGTTTCCAACGCATGACGAACTGGAAGAGAGCGAGTTGGATCTGATTGTGTCCGGCACGGAAGACGCCGTGACGATGGTCGAGGGTTTTGCCCGCGAGATGCCGGAAGATGTCATGGCCGAGGCGATCGACTTCGCTCACGGCGTGATCAAGGAGTTGATCGCGCTGCAACGCGAGTTGGCCGAGAAGGCGGGTGGCACGCAGGCGGAATTCACGCCTCCGGAAAAAGACGACTTGTTTGATCGACTGAAGGACCGTTATTACGACGAGTTTCGGGCGGTCAAGCAGACCGAGGGCAAACTGGCGCGAGCGGAGGCGGTGGCGGCGCTGCGGGAACGAGCCCGGGCCGAAATGATCCCCGATCCGGACGCGGAAGACGCCATCGCGGCGTCGGCGTTCGGCCATGCGTGGCACGAGCTGGAAGCTCGCGTCGTCCGCGACCTGATCCTGGACGGCACGCGCGCCGACGGCCGCGGTCCCAAAGACCTGCGTGCGATTGAATGTGCGGTGGACGTATTGCCTCGAACCCATGGTTCGGCGGTCTTTCAGCGTGGCGAGACGCAGGCGATGGTCACGGTCACGCTGGGGACGGCACGCGACGAGCAACGTGTCGATGGGCTGGTCGATGAGTACTCCAAGAAGTTTATGTTGGACTACAACTTCCCGCCGTTTTCGGTGGGCGAGTGTCGGCCGATTCGCGGGCCCGGACGACGCGAGATTGGGCACGGGGCGCTGGCCGAACGGAGTGTGAACCCCGTCCTGCCGGCAGCGGACGAATTCCCGTACACGGTGCGCGTGATCTCGGATATTCTCGAGTCCAATGGGTCGTCGTCCATGGCCTCGGTTTGTGGTGCCACGTTGGGCTTGATGTCGGCCGGCGTGCCGATCACGAACCCGGTCGCCGGTATCTCGGTCGGCCTGGTCAAAGAGGATGAACGTTGGGTTCTGCTGACGGACATCCTGGGCGATGAGGATCATTTCGGGGATATGGATTTCAAGATTGCCGGGACCCAGAACGGCATCACCGGGATCCAATTGGACCTGAAGATCAAGGGAATCAGCAGCGAGATCATCCGCGCCACGATGACCCAATCGCGCGAGGCGCGGATCGAGATTCTGCGTAAGATGCTGACCACGATCCCACGTCCGAAGGATGACATTTCACCCTGGGCACCGCGGCTGAAGCGTACCTCGATTGATCCCGACAAGATCGGGGCGTTGATTGGCCCGGGTGGCAAGAATATTCGCACGATCCAGGAACGGACCGGCACGGTGATTGAAGTCGACGACGATGGCACGGTCCTGGTGGCTGGAAACAGCGCCGAGTGGGTCGCCGAAGCGCTGGCGGCCATCGAGGCCTGTACGGCGACGGTCCAGGTCGGCAAGATCTATGACGGCCGCGTCTCGAGCGTGAAGGACTTCGGCGCCTTCGTGGAGATTCTTCCGGGTCGAGACGGTTTGTGCCACATCAGCGAGTTGTCCAACGGGTATGTTGGCAGCGTGACGGACGTCTGCAACGAGGGCGACGAACTGAAGGTCATGGTGATCGGCGTGGATGATCACGACCGCGTCAAGCTCAGTCGCCGGCGCGCGATGGAAGAACTGGGACTCGAGGACGACTTGCCGCAGCCATCCGGACAGGGCCGCGAGCGTGGTGGTGACCGTGGTGGTGACCGTGGACGTCGGCCGCGCGGCCGAGACCGGCGGTAGATCGGGTCAAAGGATCAGTATGGCGGACGCGTGTCGTGTTGGCGGCGCGCGTCCGTCGAGTGTAACCGTTCACGGGATTTTGGACTGCCATTGTGTTAGACTCGTGTTGTTCCGTATATTTTGCCTTCACGAGTCAACTTCGTGTATCGAAAGGCCG
>CAZSOG010000826.1:0-3220 GCA_964607555.1 uncultured Pirellulaceae bacterium
TCCCCCACCGAAAGCAAAACCGCCCCACCGCACGGGTGGCGAGTCGTTCCCGCCGCTGCCGCTGCCCGCAACTCCGCTACGCCGCACCGAGAAGAAACGCCCACCGGCGCCCCCGGCATTGGTCGGCAAGATGGCAATGGGGCCGATCCGGTTCGTCACGCGCGAAGGCAAACGCGTTAAGTACCGTGACTGGATGACCGACCCGGCTGATATGAAGAGCCTGCTGACGTGGACCGACGCGAAGCTGGGGATCCAGTACCGATCGGTCGAGTCGGACTTTGCCCATTTTTCATTTGATCCGCGCGAGCTGCCGGCGTTGCTGTTTTCCGGCCACAATCATTTCACGCTGACCGATGACGTGCGCGCGCGGTTGGCTCGCTATGTCTTGGACGGCGGCACGATCATCGGTGATGCGTGCTGTGGGTGGAAAGACTTTGACGATTCCTTTCGAAATGAACTCGAACAGATTTTTCCCCAGCGACCGTTGCACAAACTGCTGCCCGATGACCCACTCTTTTCGACCTACTATAAGCTGGCCGACTTCACGTACCAGAAGAGCGATGGCTCGCACTACACCGACTCGCCTTGTATCGAGGGGATCGATATCGGCTGTCGGCTTGGCGTGATCTACTCGCCAGCCGATTTGACGTGCGGTTGGGATGGCCATGACCACCCGCGAGGCCTGCGCGTTGTTATCAATCAGGCTCGGCAGATCGGTGCCAATTACATCACTTACCTGCTGGGCAACTACCAGCTGGCACGCTTCTTGAGCACGACTAAAGTATACTACGAGGCCACCGCGCCGACCCGTGACGATTTTGTGATGGCCCAACTGATTCACGCCGGGGATTGGGATCCGGATCCCTCGGCGATTCACAACCTGCTGCGATTCGCGCGTGACAATTCGACCATGGAAGTGAAATTCAAACGCGTCAACGTGCGGCCCAAGGACCCGCGGATCGCGAATTACCCCCTGCTGTACATGACCGGGCACTATGAATTCGAGTGGGACGACGAGGATGTCGAGCGGTTGCGACACTATTTGAAGGCGGGGGGGATGCTGTTGGCCGATGCCTGTTGCGGACGCCTGACGTTCGATCAGGCGTTCCGCCGCGCGATCGCGCGCGTGATGCCTGACAATAAACTCGAGACACTGCCGGCTGATCATCCGTTGTATGACGTTCATTTTCCCATTAAAGGTGCCCACTACACGGACCGCACGCGCGAGGACTTCGGCGATATTTCGACGCCGACCCTGGAAGGTATCACACTGGATGGGCGGCTGGCCGTGGTTTACAGCCGGTTTGATCTGGGCAACGGATGGGAGCAGTTTCCGCACCCGTATAGCTATGGCTATACGGCCGATGATGCCATGAAACTGGGAACCAATGTGTTGGTGTACGCGGTGACGCACTAGTGCAGAATCATGCGCTCCACCGGGATAAACCCGGCGGGGGCGGGAGCGACGTGCGGCGGCGGGTAGTGCAGAATCATGCGCTCCACCGACTCGAGGTCGGTGGGGGCGGGACGGGAACGGGGTTGAGTTGGAAAGAACTGGAACCAGGAGCCCGAGGTTATGTCACCATCCGTGCGCGCGACGTTGGAGTGTCTAGAAGAACTTCGGCAACGATGGTGGCTGTTCAGCCTGTTTTGTCGAGTTGTTCTGGCGATCACGATTTCGTTTGGTGTCTTGCTTTTGTTCGTCGTGGTTGACGCGCTGTTGCGTTTGCCGCAAGGTGGCCTGCTCGTTCTCTTCTGTGCGTGGCTTGGCGCCACGGCGGTTCTGTCCATTCGGATGGTGACGCGCACATTTCGCCAGCAGCGAACCTTGGCGGCGGCGGCCCGGCGCGTGGAACTCGCCTTTCCGCAGTTGGGCAGCCATTTGATCAACCTGGTGCAATTGGTCGAGTCAACCGGTGAGCTGCCCGAGTCCTTTCGCATGGCGGCGATTGAGGACGCGGCATCCCATGTGCGACGTGTTCCCATCGAGACGGCCCCGCAACGTCACACACGCCGGCAACGCTGGAAGCTTGGACTGCAGACATCGCGCGATCTCGTGGAAGCCTGTGGCACGCTGTTGATGCTCGTGGCTTTGGCCGCACTGTTCAACAGCATGGTACCGACGTGGTCGTCGTCCTTGCACCGTTTGTTCACGCCCTGGCAGTATGTGCCGCAAGTCGGCGCCGTGCATATCCTGGAAGTCATGCCGGGCAATACCACCGTGTTGGTTGGCACGCGATTGGACATTATCGCGCGGGTCGAGTCACCCAAGTCGGTTGTCCCACGGGGCCAGCTCGAGTTGTGGACCGCGGACGGCAAGAGCGTGCGTTCGTTGTTGTCCAACGCGAAACATGATCGCTACTCGGGTACGATCCCGGCCGTCATGGAGCCGCTGCGGTATCGACTGCAGATCGGTGACTCCGAGTCGAAGATTTTTGATGTCGCGGTCGAACATAAGCCGGTGGTGCGCGATGTCGAGGCGACCTATCAGTACGCGGAATACCTGCACATGGATGCCCGCGCGATTACGCAACCGCAAGGTGATTTGGAGGCTCCGCAATACACGCGCGTGACGCTGAAAATTCACGGTTCGGCGCCATTGTCCAAAGGGCACTTGCACCTGGACGACCGGGACATCGCCGGCCGCGTCATCGAAGATGGACGCACGCTCGAGGTGCAACTGTTGTTGACGCACAGCACGAGTTACACCATCCACTTGTTCAATGAACATGGGCACACGGACTCGGACCCGCGTGTGAACAGCGTGCAAGTGATCGAAGACACGCCGCCGTCCGTCCAGTTGGTCAAGCCGCCCCGGGATACGACGACGGTCCCGAACGGCACGCTTCCAGTCGCGGCGCGGGCGACCGATGACTACGGCCTGGCGTCGGTGTGGCTCGAATGGCAGTTGGCGACGCAAGGCGACCAACCGGCGGAACTGCATCAGGCCAAGGCTTGGCCGCAGGCTCCGGCAGCGACCGCGGCGACCGTGCACGACGATATGACCGCGCCGTTTCGAGATCGCGCGCCCGGTCTTGTCGTGTTGGTCCGCGCCGTTGCCGAAGATGGACGCCGCGTCGACCTCGGCTCGATCGCGCTGCGGCCACAGCGCACCGCCAGTCCGTGGCGGCGCATCGAACTGGTCGATCACGATACGGAATTGGCCGAACAGATGGAGCGGCTCAACGCAATCCAGACGGAGCTGTGGGCCATTCTCCAG
>CAZSOG010000827.1:0-3220 GCA_964607555.1 uncultured Pirellulaceae bacterium
ATCAAGGCGTATTGGGTCATGCTGGGCATCGGCACCGCGCAGGCCGCACTGGCCTATGGCGCGGACGATCTGGATGGAACGGTGCGCCATGAATTGATCTATCATGACGCCGGCGCAAGCACGCCCGAAGCGTTGTCCGTGGATGATATTCGCCGGCTGATCACCGAGGCCGGATGCGAGCCGGTCGAGCGCGACACGCTCTACCGGCACGTGCGCCGGGACCCTGACCAGCCGACGCAATGGACCGCCGTCGCGCCGATCGACCCGCCGGGCGATTGACACGGGCGCGGAACGATCAATCGAGTCGGTACTTGATTTGGCCGTCGACCAGTACGCAGACGGCCCGGCCCTCGAGATCCCAGCCAACGAAGGGCGAATTTCGACTGGCGGAGACGAACTGGTCCGCGGCGACCTGCCATTGCCGGTCGGGATCAATGATCGTGACATCGGCCGCCGTGCCGACTTTCAACGTACCCTTGTCCAGCTTCAGCACATTGGCCGGGTTGATCGTCATCTTGGCGATAGCCTGTGGCCAATCGGGGTGGCCCGGTTTAATCAATTGCGTGATCACGAGCGCCAGCGTGGTTTCCAGGCTGGCCATGCCGAACGGCGCCCGATCCAACTCCTGCAGTTTCTTCTCCGAGGCGCGGGGTGCGTGGCCGCTGGCGATGACATCGATCGTGTCATCTTTCAGACCCTCGATGCAGGCGTCCACGTGCTCCTGGGAGCGCAGCGGGGGATTGACTTTGCAGTTGGGGTCGAAGGTACGCAGCGACGCGTCAGTCAGCGTGAAATTCGCCGGGCAGATCTCAGCGGTCCCCGGGATCCCACGTGCCTTGTAACGGCGGATCAAGTCCACGCTCCCACCGCTTGAAATGTTCATCAAGTGCAGACGGCCACCCGTATACTCCGCCAATCTCAGGTCGCGCGCCGTCATAACGTCCTCCGCGTCGGCGGGCATCCCCGGCAACCCGAGCACGGTGGAGGTGACCCCCTCATGCATAATCCCATCGTGGGATAATTCCAGCACTTCCGGGTGGTTCAGGATCGGGCTGCCGAACATCAGGCAATATTCCAGTGCCCGGCGCATGAGTTCGGTACTGTGAATGGGCCGGTTGGCGTCGGTGAAGCCGACGGCGCCGGATTCGACCAGACTGCCGATCTCGGCCAGTTCCTTGCCGTCGCGGTTCTTGCTAACACATGCCAAAACGAACACGTGGCAGTTGCCGGCCCGGGCCGCCTTTTGCCGTACGAACTCGACCCCCGCCTGGGTATCGATCGGTGGGTCCGTGTTCGGCGTGCAGGCGATGGACGTGAACCCGCCGGCGAGGGCCGCCGCCGTCCCGGAGCGAATCGTCTCATCCTCCTCGCAACCCGGCTCGCGCAGCTCCACATGGATATCGACAAGTCCCGGAGTGACAATCTTGCCGGACGCGTCGAGAATCTCATCTTGCCCGTTTGCTGGGGCGTCGTAGCCCGCGATACGTCCATCTTCCACAAGTAGGTTCGTGACGCGATCCATTCGCTGACTGGGGTCGATCACGCGTCCGTTCTGTATCAGTAGCGATGCCATGGTCTATTTCTCTTACAACGTGGTCTTGTTCCGTGGATTTCCTGAGACACGTAATACGCCGGCGATTGTCATGTCTTGTCCGTTCCAGCAACCAGCCAGAGTGCCGCCATGCGCACCGCCAGCCCGTTGGTTACCTGGTGCAGAATTACCGAGTGAGGGCCGTCGGCGACGTCCGGAGTGATTTCGACGCCACGATTAATCGGGCCCGGTGCCATGATCAGAATGTCATCCTTGGCGCACGCCATCCGCTGCCGGTTCATGGCGTACAACAGGGCGTATTCGCGAACCGATGGGAACGGCCGCGTATACTGACGCTCAAACTGAATGCGCAACAAATTCAAAACGTCGCAACGCGGGAGAATACTGTCCAGATTGTACGCCACCTCCACGCCAAACTTTTCCCAGTGGCGTGAGACCAGCGTCGAGGGGCCGCATACGATCACGTGGGCACCCAGCTTGAGCAGCCCCCAGATGTTGGAACGTGCCGTGCGGCTGTGCGCGATGTCACCAACCAGGGCGACGGTGAGCCCGTTCAAATCCCCGCGCGTCTCGCGGATCGTCATGATGTCCAGTAGGCCCTGCGTCGGATGTTCGTGCGTGCCATCGCCCGCGTTGACCACCGCGCAATCGACGTGCTCGGCTAATAACTTCGGCGTGCCCGGCGTGCGGTGACGCATCACCATCACATCGACGTTCATGGATTCGATATTCTTCGCCGTGTCGACGAACGTTTCGCCCTTCGACAGGCTGCTGCTGGAGGCCGTGAACTCGACGACGTCCGCCCCGAGCCGCCGTGCCGCGAGCCCAAAACTGGTGCGCGTGCGGGTCGAGTTTTCAAAGAATAAATTGGCGGTGGTCTTGCCCGCCAACAGAGGGAGCTTGCGGCGGCAGCCATCGGTGGCACGCTTGAAAGTGGCCGCCGTGTCAAGTATCGCCGTCAGCTCCTCAACCGTGAGACTCTCCAGATCCAAGAGGTGCCGCCGAGTCCAATTCGCGGGACGCTGGATCTGGTCCGTGATGTCCGTGCTCATCGAGTGAATCCTTAACAGTGAGAGGTGGTGAATCCCGGACTGGGAGCGTGCCGTGCGCACCGTCGGTCCGCACGGCCTGCCGAACTCGGGCTGAAGCCGTGGTGCGGTGTCAGTGATCGCGTCTTCGTCCCCCCGGATCATTGCCGAGGATGATTCTAGCACTCCGCCGATTACCTGCAAGTTGGCAAGCGAATGTTGCCGCGATTCCGCGTCTGCGCGCCGGGGGTCGAAACGTGTTGACGGACGATCGCGAGACACACCTGGCAAATGAGAAACCAATAAACAGGAAATGCGGCGACCATTTAACCGTAATTGCTCGGCTGCGGAAAACCTCATTATATTCTTGCCATGCAATATTCTTGCCCGATCTTCTTTGCGAGTCCTCCGTCGTACGGCGGTGGGCGCGGCGAGGGCAAAAATGGAAATGTCCCTTCTGACATGCGGTCCGGGATTTTGTAACCGTTCACGGCATTTTGGACGGCCATCGTGTTCGACCCGCGTTGTTCCGTATATTTTGCGTTCACGAGTCAACTTCGTGTATCGAAAGGCCGCCATGGCAAATGACTGGGCCGGGAAGGTGCGACGTTGACACCCCGACTTCTCGTGCGCGGAAGGC
>CAZSOG010000828.1:0-3218 GCA_964607555.1 uncultured Pirellulaceae bacterium
ATTCCATTTCCTTCCGTGTGTTGATATATAATACAACACACCCATCGATTGATCAAGTGGGAAACGACGTCTGCCTCCGTTTTGGCAGGGTAGGCAGGCGTCGTGTTCATTTACAGGTTACCACGTCCGCGCGGCGTGATTCGGGCGTTACCTCAAGTCGCTCGATCTTGCCGTCTCGGTAGCGGCACTGGACAACCGTCTGGTACGGTGCGTGCAGCTTGAAATGGACATTCCAGTCCTTCGGCCATGCAGGCAGCAAGAACAGCTTCTTGCCATCGCTTTGCAATAGCATCGACTGCACCGCGCGCAACAAGATTCCACCGTGGTCTTGGTCGGGAACCCAGTCGTAGTTCGGGCCCCAAAAGGCTGGGAATCGCGATCCGTGATCGTAATTGCGTGCCCGGCCGACAACGTACTCCCGGGCGTCATCCGCCAGGCCAAGATAGGCCATGAATATGTCTTCCTGACGCCAGCCGACATTGCCACGGTTCTCGCGATGCCGCAGAGCCTCGATCCCAAGCGGCGCGTTGTCCTTCTCAAACGCGACCAACCGAAATGGGAACACGGCGTAAAGCTCGGGGTTCTCGATGTTATGCTTCATCGCGAACTGGCCGGCGGGCGCCAGCATGCGAACCCCATCCACTTCGCGCGTTGGCAGGTCCGGAATCTTTTTCTGAAATTGTTGCCACGCCGCCCGCTGAGTCCGTGACGTCAAGCGTTCGGGTAATCCGAGCAGCCGGCCGACGATCGCACGCAAACCGGCGATCTCGGGCATGGGATTCGTGCAGTCCCACCAGGTTTCGAGTGCCTGGGCGGGATGCATCACCAATTTACCATCGGCGCCGACCCCGTATTGCTGATCAAAAAAAGTAATCACTTCATGGGCCGTCGGCAGCAGTTTGTCGCGTAGAAACGATTCATCCTGCGTATACTCGTAGTAGTCGAGCATCATCCAAACCAGTTCCGGACCGGAAACCCATTCCCACTTGTGGTATCCACTTTCTTGTAACTTGTCTTCGCGTTGCTCGAACGGCTTCCACCCGTACGTTTCGCTGAATATGTCCCCCCAAAAATAGATGCATTCGGGGATAAACGCGCCGTCGTGACCCAGGTACCTTCGCGTCCGGTACTTGTGCAACGGCATCAGTTGATCCACATACATGTGGAACAACGGTTGCATCATGTCGAAGTCCCCGCTGGCACACATGCTGATGTACGGCAGACGCGTGTTCTGCCACCAGTAGCCCGGTCCCCAGCGACGATAATCGGCATCACCCGGTCGCCCCGCGTAGGGAACGGTGAACAACGAACCGTTGAACTTAATGGGGTAATGGCCGCGACCGGCACACGCATTGATGAATCGTTGCAGCGCGTATTTTTGGCTGACAACCAGCGTCGAATCCGCGGTTGGCAAGTGGTCTTGGGCAACTTGTCGACCGTTCACGTAGAGACGCACGTTGCGCTTCACATGATCCAACACGGCGGTGACGTGCGTCCATCGAGCGGGCGGCGCGGCATTGGGTTGGTTCAGCTGAACATTGCCGACGATCAAACGGAGACTGTTGCCCGGATACGTATCCAGCAGCAGCCCGTCCCCGCGTCCGGCCGTTACCTTGTCAATGATCCGAGCGCCGCCGCCCGGTAGTTTTTCCGGGTTGATCCACGCCTCGAATGTCCCGCCGCTGGCCCAGTCCCACGATTGAGAGTCGGCCAATGTCGTGGCCGGCTTCGGCACGGCGGAATACAAGACGTGTGCTCGGTCCGGCAGAGATTCGTCGTGTGCCAGTTTCGCGAGCCGCTGGACTTGCCGATCGTCTAGCGGCGTGTCGAAGATGCTCACGCGGCCGAGCACTCCCTTGAAGCGATTCTGATTCTGCTGGTCGATGCCGACCCGAACCGCGTGGTCGTTCGCCGGTACGATCGAGGGAAGCGGAGCTTCATCACCGCGCGTAATATCGATCCAGCTCCGGTCCCAAAACCGCGCCCACCACGCTTCGTGATCCGCGCGCTGGTTGGCCAGCGTGATCGACTCGGTACCGGCAATTAGACGGTCGACTGCCTGCAGCCATTGATTGGGAGTAGCCGGCTGTTTCGTGAGAACGTACACGGATAGATGGTGTGAGTTGGAGGGATTCGTCGCGAGTGTCTGGTCATCAATACGCCGCGCGGTGCCGGACCGGATGATTGCCCCAAACGTACGATGGAGCAGTGGATCGGGGCGTTGAAAATCGGCCAGACCCTGGATCTTCGCCGTGACCGTCGGCCCCACGGATTTGGTGTTGTGGTGATACCAGCCGATTCGATCTTTTCGGTTCGTGAGGATCACATCCGGTTCGACAAAGACACGTTCATGGCGTTTGTCGGGCCGCGACCGGTCCAGCATTACATCGCTTACCTCCAAGCTCTTGAGTTCCAGTCGTTCTGTCCGCCAAAGTTCGATATGAGCTGTTGCGACGGTCGGCTGCGCGCTATCGACGTCGACGTGGATCACGGGCCGATTCGCATCGACCCAGAGTTGCACGGTCGTCGACGCGGAATGGTCGCCCCATGTGGCCTTGAGCGTCGCGTCGTGCAGATGCAGCACCTGAGTATACGACGTGTCGCCGTTTGCTCGAGGATTCAGGGAAACGCGTACGCGGCCGACCTTGAGCAGTCTGCCATTATCGCCCCAACTATCGGTCTTGCTGATATAAAAAACAAGATCGCCGTTCGCTTCAATCCACGCATTCAGCGCGACGTCGCCGTTACCGAGCGGCATGGATCCGGAAGGGCCTTCACTGGGTGATTCCCAGACGACATCGTACCGATCTGGCGAATGAGGCGACTGTGCGCGGTCCGTGCCGCCTGGTTGATCCGCGAAGACCGTCTTTGGCGGACACCATAGCAGCATGCCGAGACACAACAATCCAATACTCGCGATGACAGAGACTCGTTTCATGGGTGTTATCCTAACGCGGGCTACGCCCGCAACCAAGAGAAATCCTCAGGTGTATTATCATTCTTACGGAGGCACTCATTGGACAGCGCCACTTTTTTCGTTACTGGTTAGTCAATGCTTGGCTTGTCGGTATCCGGCCCCCACCCAGCTCGTCTGGGTGGAGCCAGTGATTCTGCACTAACCGGCGGCGCACGCGCCGGACTTTTTTCGCGCGCTGCTGTAGTACATAATCATGCGCTCCACCCACACAAGGTGGGCGGGGGCGTAACTCCCTGGACTG
>CAZSOG010000829.1:0-3218 GCA_964607555.1 uncultured Pirellulaceae bacterium
CAATGATTCGCCGGCATCTTGGTCGAGCCCGGATCAGACCACCACATTTTGGGATTAGGCCCACCGTGAACGATTACGTGTATTGCACCCAGTATTCTGGTACATTCGTTAGATGGATTTGAAGACCTTTCGAGGAGCACTTGGAGGAACCTGTCATGCGTCGGATTCAAGCTGTCGGTTTGAGTGGTGTCCTGATAACCGTGTCATTGCTGGCAAGCGGGCGGTGCGCCGAGAAAACGGCCGATCCGCTTGACCACCTTGATCTGGAACGGGGTGTCGTGGCCTTGATCAATCTCCCGCCGGCAGGCGCGGACAGAGTTGTCCAACGAGTGGCCGCGACGAAGCTGTTGCTCTATTTTCAGTCCGCGGACATGAGTCAGGTCGAGCAACTCCAACAAGCGGCGGAACGCGCCGGGTTGTTGGGGACACGCATTTTCGCCGATACCGGTGGACGCGGTTCCATCCATCTCGCAACCGACCTGGCGGACCGAGTCGTGGTTGTTCCGAAAACGGGTCAGGAGCTTGGCGACGAGGAAATCGTCCGAGTACTTCACCCGCTCGGCACGGCATGGGTCGGCCAACGCAAGCTGACCAAGCCTGTTCCCAAGGGCGCTGACCAATGGACGCATCCCTACCATGGCCCGGACAACAATACGCAATCCACCGATCAGTTGGCCAAAGGCGAGCTGCGGACCCAGTACCTTGGCTACCCGCTATTCAGTCCCATGCCGGAGCAGACCGTGATCTGTGGCGGCCGCATGTTCAAGGCGATGGGGCACATCGCGCACAAAGCCAACCAGGACCCGATGCTCAATAAGCTGTTGTGCATCAACGCGTACAACGGCACCATCCTTTGGCAACGCGATCTGCCGGAGGGATTCATGATCCACCGCAACACAATGATTGCCACCGACGACGCCCTGTTGATGGGCGATGACACTTCGTGCAAAGTCATCGATGGGGTTACCGGCAAAGTGCGATCGGAGATCACGGTACCGGCGGGGTTGGGAGATGGGCCGGTCTGGAAATGGATGGCGCTGCGCGACGGCGTGTTGTACGCCATGGTCGGACATGAAGAGGTCCACGTGGACACGCAGCCGTCCGATCGGCGTGGTCTGGGCCATTGGCCGTGGGGCATGTGGAAAGGACACGACTACCGCGATCCGAAGACGTCGTTTGGATTCGGCCGTACGTTGTTGGCGATCGATCTTTCTTCACGCAAGGTACTGTGGCATTACAGCGACCAGGACTACCTCGACGGGCGCGCGGTGGTCATGAATGACAACTTCATTTTCTGCTACAGCCCCGAGCGATTCCTGGCGTGCATTGATATTCGCGACGGGCATCTGGCGTGGAAAAACTCAGATGCTGATCTACTCAAGGCGATTGGTCCCAACGGTCCGGCCCAGCACTATATCACGGGTTACGCGACGTCCTGTTACATGAAATGCAACGACAAGTACATCTTCTTCGCGGGCCCCCAGCGCAAGATGCTCGTCGCGGCGCGGGCGCGGGACGGATCACTTGCGTGGACCTACCCCGTCGGCAACGTGCAGCTCGTCCTGCGCGACGATGCCGTCTACGCCGCCGGGCCTCAGCAAGAGTATGGGGTTCGGTTGGACTACGATTCGGGCCGCGTCCTGTCGCGGCTCTTGGGGCGACGCGCGTGCACGCGCGCGACCGGCACGGTGGACAGTGTCTTTTATCGGGCCAACGGCGGTACCGTCCGATTGATGACCGAGTCGGGCGCGACACACCATGTCGCCCCGATGCGGCCACCCTGCCAGGATGGCGTACTGATTGCTGGCGGCCATTTTTACTGGGGGCCTTGGATGTGCGGCTGCCAGCTGTCGTTGTATGGGAATATCTCGACAGCGCCGGAGGCGATGAAGCATGTGGCGTCCCTGGAATTAGGGGATGCACGACGCGAGGTTTCCGGTGAATTCACCAAGGTGAGTCCGTTGGGGGCCGCGCCAAATGACTGGACGTGTTACCGTGGCGACAACGGACGGTCGGACACAACCGATGTTGGTCTAGCCGACCAGGTGCGGCCGGATTGGTCGGTCAACGTGTGCGCCGCCGACATGCCGACGGCCCCGGTGGCGGCCGGCGATCTGGTGTTCGTCGCGGACCGTACGGGATGTGTTCAAGCACGTGACATGGCCGGCACACTGGTGTGGAAGACCCGACTGTCTGGTGCCGTGTTCTATCCTCCGGCCATTGCCCAGGATCGCCTGTTCGTCGGTTCGGCCGATGGGCGTGTCGTGGCCTTGGAAGCACGCACGGGACGCCGGCTCTGGTCCTACCATGTAGCGCCGCGAAGCCGGTGGATTTCCGTCTATGGCAAACTGATGTCAACCTGGCCCGTCGCCGGTGGCGTGGTGGTGCAGGATGGCATTGTCTACGCTGCGGCTGGTATCGCGCACTACGACGGGACCTACGTCGTCGCGCTGGACGCCGTTACCGGAAAGGTCAAGGCGCGCAATGACTCGGCCGGAACCCTCTCCACCGCGGCCGACAGCGGGATCAGTCTGCAAGGCAACCTGATGATCCAAGGCGGGGAACTGCGTTTCCTGGGTGGCAACGTCTACGAATGGGCCCGATTCGACTTGGGGACGCTCCGTTGCTTGAACACACCCCACAATCAGGCCAACTCGCAGTTCCGGACCGCGTTCTATCCTTACTATCCAACGTATGGCAAGTATGTGTCACTGGATCACACCATGCCGGACGGATCGTGGTTGTACCATGACGCCAGTTACGAAGGCGCCATGTTCAATAATCTGACCCTTCAGATGCCACTTCCAGCGGGGAAACGCAGACCCTACAAGCAGGCGGCACGGTGGCCGATTCGTCCACAAAGAGCGGCGTCGCCGATCCGGTGGAAGGATCTGAAGAACCGGCGGTTCACCGGCTTGATCGTTTGCGCGGAAAAGCGGATCCTGGCCGCGGGCCATCGTGACGGCATGCCGCAAAGCTGTTTTCTGGCCGCGATCGACATCACGTCTGGAAAAGACGTGTGGCGGAAGAAATTGCCGGCTTTGCCGGTGAAAGGTGGTGTCGCAATCGATAGCAAGGGCCGGATCTTCGTCGCATTGGAGAATGGTCAATTGCTCTGTTTTTCGGGAACGTAGGGGGGATATCTTGGACAAGATGTTCCCGCGAAAAATGGTAACTGTTCACGGACCAGAAGAAAAAGAACACTAATCGACGCTAAT
>CAZSOG010000830.1:0-3213 GCA_964607555.1 uncultured Pirellulaceae bacterium
TGCGCGCACGGTGCGCGCATGTTTCCAAGCGAACAACGGGAGCGCTGCGCATGCGCGGGCGTACTCCCTTATGGGTTGTGGGCCTCCCGCATTACGGACGTCCAAGTCAAGGAAAGTCGACCGACCATCCCAACGGCTCAAGACACATCGAGCATCCGCTGGAGCGCGACGAGCGACCATTTGGCGGTGTCGTCATCCACGCGGACCACATTGACGGGCGTGCCGGCCACCAGGTTCTCAAGACTCCAGCAAAGATGTGGCAGATCGATACGCGACATCGTGGCGCAGGTACAGATCAGCGGCGTCAAGAAGTGGATTTCCAGATCGGGATGTTCGTGTTTGAGACGATTGACCAGGTGCAACTCGGTACCGATCGCCCACTTGCTGCCGGCCGGTGCCTGCTCGATCGTCTGGATGATCTTGCCCGTGGACCCGGATACATCGGCCAAATCATTGACGGCCTGGCAACATTCCGGATGCACCACAATCTGTATATCGGGAATGCGTTCGCGCCAGTGATGCACATGTTCAGCGTTAAACACCTGGTGAACACTGCAGTGTCCTTGCCACAAGATGATCCTGCTTTGCTGCAGAGTCGCCTGATCGTGGCCCCCCAGTTCATCGGCGTACGGGTCCCAAACAGGCATCTGTTCGTTGGGGATCCCCATGCGCAGAGCCGTGTTTCGTCCCAGATGCTGGTCTGGGAAGAAGAGCACCCGCCGGGTTTGGTCCAGCGCCCAGCGCAGCACGGACTCGGCATTGCTAGACGTACAGATAATCCCTCCGTGCCGGCCGCAAAACGCCTTGAGGGCGGCACCCGAATTAATATAGGTGACCGGCGTCACGTCGCCGGTGTCGATGACTTCGCCAAGTTCATCCCACGCCGCATGCACCTCCTCGACCGATGCCATATCAGCCATCGAACAGCCGGCGGACCGATCCGGGAGAATCACATGGACTCGTTGCCCCCCGCGCAACTCGAGCTTTTCCGGTCGATTCGCCAGAATATCGGCCGTTTCCGCCATGAAATGGACGCCACAAAATACGATCGCCCGGCACTGGTCGCTGGCCGCCGCCATCTTGCTCAGTTGGTAACTATCCCCGCGCAGATCACTGTGCTGAATCACTTGATCCTGCTGATAGTGGTGCCCCAGAATAAGCAACTCGGAACCCATTTGCCGCCGCACGGATTCAATGCGTGCGTGCAGCGTTTGCTCGTCCAGCGTGCGATACGAGTCGTCGGCGAATTGGGCCGCCGTCTTGGATACGGTTGTCATGTTTGTCACCCAGTCTGCGTTGGATTATCACTCGGCCACGAGTCGCTCGACATCGGTCGACCCAAAAGACGCAAGGCAGGCCGTCCGGGCGTCCTCAGGATCCACGCGCCGGTTGCTCGGCACCGCGATCTCGATCGCCGGTCTTCGACTTGTGCTTTTCGTTGCGACGGCGCGCGATCTTGTTCCTCGTGCCAAGCGGTTTCGCCGCCGTGATGACAAGCTGTTCGCCTTCCGCATGACCGGGACGTTGCGGCAGATAACGTGCATTGACTTCGACCTTGTCTCCAAGACGTGCCAATCGATAGTCATTGACATCGACGGTAACCTCCGCGTTTTCCGCCAACGGCGCTCGGACCAACGCGCGGCCGGCAGCGACCATCATGTTGCCTTTTTTGATACCAAGCAATCGCCCGACGACAAGGCATGGTACGGCAGCCACCGCGCGGCGTGTTCGTTTCTTCGTGGCCGGTTTTTGAGGTGTGGTGAACAGGTGATCTTTTCCAGGCATTCCCTGTTCTGGAAAAACACCCGGTTCGACACCCTGCCGCAGAGTGACCACACTGACACTTCGAACGTCCTCCTGGCCGCGCAGTCGCCGCGTATCGAGAAGCACGTTAAAACGAATTGACATGCCGCGTTGCAGCCAACTCGAGTCCGCTTCCCCATGGTACTCAATCGCCTCGGGACGACGCGGGACGGTTATCGCCCACTTATCGCCCTTTTCCGTGGCGACCAACACGATACCCGGACGAACCCCTTGGATCGTGGCCTCCGTTCGCAACGTCGCCATTCGTGGCGTCTTAGCGCGTGGTTGTCCCTGGCCGCGCAGGACCGGCAAAGCAACAGACATTGTCGCCATCACCGCGACCAGATAAATTCGCAAACGCATGGCAGGACCCTCCCACAACCGAAACTGACCCGAAGCAACGGACCACGGGTCCGTTCCACTCCATCAGAATAGCCTCTCTGGCCACGAAAATCCATGCTTTGCCACATCGCGGACCCAGTTTTGGCCCTGGTTGCCACGCGACCGCGCGGGCGTCACAATGCGGCTTGCTATGGTCTCCGACGTCTGCCTCACTACGAACTGGGTGGAACAATGACGCGAATGACGGTGCCGCGGTTTACCGCATTGAAGCGTGCCGACCGGAAAATCTGTATGCTCACGGCATATGATTATGCCCTGGCGGCCATATTGGATGAAACAGATGTCGACGCCATGCTGGTCGGCGATAGCCTGTCCATGGTCGTGCAAGGCCATGAAAATACACTCCACGTGACGCTCGACCAAATGATCTACCATGCCGAAATGGTCGGCCGCGCCGTGAACAAGGCGTTGGTGGTCGTCGATATGCCGTTCCCAACATACCAGCTCGGGACTACGACCGCCGTGGCCAATGCGGCACGAATCCTGAAAGAAACCCGTTGTCAGGCAGTGAAACTGGAAGGCGGCGCGGACCAGGCCGAGACGATTCGCGGTCTGACGCAGGCCGGTATCCCGGTGATGGCACATGTCGGGCTGCGCCCGCAAAACGTCCATCAAATGGGTGGGTATAAGATGCAGCGTGACGAGCCGCGTTTGCTGGCCGATGCCGTCGCCGCCCAAGAAGCAGGCGCTTTTGCCATGGTGCTGGAGTGCATCCCCGCACAACTCGCCGCGAAAATTACCGCCCAGCTCGCAATCCCAACGATCGGCATCGGCGCCGGCACCGATTGCGACGGCCAGGTGCTCGTGACGCACGATCTGCTCGGCATGACCAGCGGCTATGTACCCCGGTTCGTCCGCCAATTCGCCGATCTGCGCGGCACTATCCAGCAAGCCGTCGCGGATTACTGCCGACAAGTGAACGACCAGTCGTTCCCGGGTCCGGAACAAATATTGAAATAAGAAATTAAAAATTAAAAATAAGAAATTAAAAATTAAAAATAAGAAATT
>CAZSOG010000831.1:0-3213 GCA_964607555.1 uncultured Pirellulaceae bacterium
CCGGCTCGGGATTAGCCACGAAATAGATGTCATGCACGCCGGCACGACGGTGCGTATAGCGGAGCGGCTCCTGGCTCAGAAAGTCCGGCTTGAGATCGAGTTGCGTGAAGACCGAGTCGAGGTCCTCACCCCAGACAATTCGTCCGCGACCACAATTCCGCTCGCCTTGGTCCGCGTTCGCCGCTTGTCCCCAGATTTCCTCGGCCAGGCGGCGTACCTGCTGGTCGCAGTCCGGGTAGTTCTCCATGCTGGGCGAACGCACCGGTGGCTTGCCCAGAACGACCGCTCCAGCATGGATCAGGTCCCGGATCTTGTGCAAGACTTCGGGGCGCATTGTTTGCTCGGGTGGAAGGACCAGCACGCGGTATTGAACGCCGTTGGGGAGTGTCAACCGGCCATTGCTCACGCCCAGACGACTACGGATCACTTCGGCATTGATGTAATCAAAATCATGACCGGGCGGCAGGGAAGGCTGACGTATTCCGGTCATCTTGGGCGTGTCTTCACCGATGAAGTACGCGACATCGGCGACGCGCCCGCCCTGTTGCAGCATGAAGCTGCAGCGGCGCAGGTACTCGATCCACGGACGGCTGGCGGCAAACCATGTGTTGTGCCGGTTGAATTCGGTGCCGAACCACGCGTTGACACCGGGTCGCCGATCCTCCCACGGCTGCTCGATATAGACGTGCAGGACAAAGTGGTTGATGCCTTCACAGAACGCCCAGTCACCGCGCGCCTTCAGATCCGATGGGGCGGTTTTGAACTGCGAGCCCGAAGCGGTGAACGCTTCAGCCGAAACGATTGGCATTCCATAGGTATTGGCGGCCGAAGACGCTGCCCGACACTCGATCGAACCGAGCGCACCGACCGTCCAAAACTCGCCACCAATCCGATCGGACTGGCCACCATACTGCAGGAACTCGGCGGGAAACCCCCAGTGACCGTAGTTCTCCAACCATAACTGAAGCCCACGTTCGCGGCACACATCCCGCAGGCCGCCCACATATTCGGTCGCCACGCGATCGGCGACCAGCCGGCGCAAGTCCCACAGGAACCGATTGGACCGTGCCGCGCTGGCGACAATGCGGCCCGTCAAGACGGGTAACCAGGGCACTGGATCATACCCATAACGCGCGCGAAACACGTCGCCGAACCCATCCGTCCAGTTCTCCGAGCCTTGTTCGTAACTATCCGCGACAACATGCTTGAACCCGCGGCGCTCGGCGGCCGGCATCCGCTTGAGCAGTTGGCCAATAAACGCGTTAAAGTGTGCCCGCGCCGCCGTCCGATTCATCTTGTCGATTTCCAATCCCTGGCCCTCGGGTGACGCCGGCGCGTTGTGCGTGCCGGTTGGAACCATGCCGGTATGCAAGATAATCCACTCGCCTGGCGGCACGTCCCACTTCAGTACGCCATCCGCCGACAGCTTCTTCGTCAACTGAACGACTCGACCGGCGGGAATGATTAACCGCGGCGCGTCCGGTTCGGCCTGCGCCGGCCAGAGGTAGGTACCCCACATCGGCTGCGGGGTTGGGTGCATCTTCCCCAGTTGTTTTTCGACGTACGATTCCAGGCGCGCCGCGCCGGTCACATTGACTTCAGCCAGTGACGCATCGCCACTGATTTGCCGCAGCACCAAGCGGAAGCGTCGCGCGCTGGCGGCTGGGAAACTGACGGTGACCGGCCCACGCGGCATGGGGCCGACGTGGATCTCCATATTCGAACGATCGAACCGAAATTGCTTCACCGTCAGGAAAGTCCCATCGGCCTGGCCGCGTTGGAGTTCACATTCGGCCGCCCAGGGTGTCGTACCCGGGATCATCGTCAGGCTGCGCGCGGTGAGTGGTTCATCGAGTTGAATATCCAAGACGAACTTGTCGCCTTCCGCTGGGATCTTCACGGCCGTTGCCAGATCACCGTCAATCAACTGTTGGAGGGACGCTGTCGCGGGCTGACCGTGAAGGCGCGGTCGATGTGCGGCGAGCGTGTCTCGATCGTTGGCAGGGACTGGAAATGCGATGGTCGCCACGGGCTGGAAATCAGCTGCCGGTGCCGCCAGTTTCCGCGCAACATGCGCGGGACCTTGAATCCGCAATTCGCTCGACCGCAAATAACGCATGGACTGGTTTGGTTTGACCCAAGGACCACCCGACTGGCTCCAGCCCGGGCAGTTAAACATGCCAATGTGAACGCCGACGCGGTCGCCCTCGCGGATCGCGTGTTCGATCAGACTCCACCACGGCTCGGTCAGCACCTTGACCTTGCCGGCCGGTACGTCGTCGAGAAAGACGTTGCCAATCAACGCCTCACCAATCCCCACACGCGCCATGGCCTCCAAGTCGCGTGTGATGCCCTGCTTCGAGATATTGTCACTGATCCAATACCAATAGACCCACGGTTTCGTTTCTGGTGGCGGCGTCTGAAAACCGCGCACCAATGACTCGCTCGGCGCGGTCGCCGTGGCGGCACCGCGCGGCAAGAGAAGGAGGGACAACGTCATGCAGAATATGATTGCCTTGCACCAGCTGGCGCGGCCAAGATGCGCGTCCATTGTGGTCTGGTCCTTGCTGGAGTTGCGGCGGTTGCGAGCCCGGCAATCACGGCAGTCGGCAGACTCATAGGGCGTGCCGTCGTGGCGCGTGATGCAGCGAACAAGGTTACGGGGGATGATGTTCGACATGGCAAAGCCTCGGGATGCACTAGAAGGAGACATCGGAATGTGCGTGGTCGTTGACGGACACCAAGCATCCACCCGCCCGCGGCGCGTGCGTTAGTGGCGTCTGGATTATCGTAACCGTTCACGCCCTTTGGCCACGAACGGAAGGTTAGTTCACTCTTAATCTTAATCCTAATCCTAATCATAATCATAATCTTACTCCTGGTCATCGTGACGTGTCACGTTGCGCGCCGATTCTCCTGATTCATGGGAGCCCAGATATCTCATTTGCGATTACCTCATTTGCCCAATTAGGTGTTAGAGACCTTATGGGCCGAAATTTGATGATGTTGAGTCAAGTTTTTGGGTCGACGTTCAGCCGCCACGGGAGTTGATGTCCGGCGAGCGAAGCGGGTAGTGCAAAATCATCGCTCCGCCGGGATAAACCCGGCGGTGGCCGGAACGTGGGTGAGTTGAGGCCGGAGTAGTGCAAAATCAGCGTTCCACCGGGATGAACCCGGCGGTGACGGGATGGGACAAAACGTAGCGCTGTGCGC
>CAZSOG010000832.1:0-3204 GCA_964607555.1 uncultured Pirellulaceae bacterium
CGTTTTCAATACCGAGGCCGTTGCATCCGGCAACGTTCCGTACGCCGAAGGCGTTATACTCCAAAGCCCAGGGTAAGTCCGCCATAGTTCATACGGAGGCGGACGCCACCCTGGGTTACAGTCACCCTAACATACATTTACGCCGAAGGCGTTACACAAGAAACCACCAGCAGACGCCAACGGCCGCAGCGCAATCGTCACCAATGCGCAGCAAAACCGCAAAAATCCTATACCTTCAGTTTGCCCATATTCCGGGGTTTTCAATACCGCACCGCTCGGGAGCTACCAGAGGTCTCCACCGCGGTCGTCTTTGCAGCCTGGTTCTTCGTGCAGCCTATTAATTCATGGCTTCCAGGACGACGGGTACTTTTTCTTTCTTGCCGTTGCGAATCACGGTCAACGTTACTTTATCACCAACTTTGTATTTTTCAAACGCCAGCAACAACTCGTTGGTTGTCCGGACGCGTGTGTCGTCGATGGCGGTGATAACGTCGCCCGGGATGACCTGCCCCGTCGCCGCGCGGCGTGTTGGTCGCAGACCGGCTTGTGCGGCACTGCTGTCCGGCTCGACGTCCAGGATCAGGACGCCGGGGATCTCGTATTGCCTGGTGATCTGGTCCGGCGCGACGTCAATCGCCAGGCCCGGTCGGATGATCCGCCCGTTCTGGATCAGCTCGGGTACGACCCACCGAACCGTGTCGACCGGGATGGCGAAACCGATCCCGGCGTAGGCGCCCGACGGACTATAGATCGCGGTGTTCATGCCGATCAACCGTCCGGCGCTATCCAACAGTGGCCCTCCGCTGTTACCCGGATTAATCGCGGCGTCGGTTTGGATGACATCTTTGATCGGCACTCCCGTCGCGGACTCGATCTCCCGGCCCAGCGCGCTGACAATCCCGGTAGTCAGGGTATGGTCCAACCCAAATGGATTGCCGATGGCGAACGTCTTCTGCCCGACTTCCAGGTCATGCGAACTGCCCAGCGGGAGTGGCGAGAGTTTATTGGCAGGCGCATCGATCCGCAGCACGGCGATGTCCTTCGCGGGTGCCACGCCGACCAGCTTCGCCGCATAGCTTGAGTGGTCGGCGAACGCGACATAGGCGATATCCGCGTCGCGGATCACGTGGTAGTTCGTGACGATATGGCCGGCCTGGTCCCACACGAACCCAGTGCCCGTGCCGCGTGGGATCTTGTACAGGTTCAACGTAAAGAAATCTCGCTCCAGCTTGTGCGTCGTGATGTGGACAACGGATGCCGATGACCCCTTGAACAGGTCGATTGTCGATTGCTCGTCCGCGGCCAGATCACCGCGCGGCGCAACGGGCGGCTGGAGCAGCGAGTTGGGTGGTGGGGACTCCTTGGCCTGCCGCAGCGGTTGCACCACCTGATCGGCACCGTCTTGCTGCCGTGGCCCTCGAAAGAAACGGTTGGTTGCCAGGGCGAACCCCAGTACGAGTACGAGAACCAGCAGCAATAAATTGACCAGTGATGGGGAACGGCGTGCCGCGTGATCGGGTTCCGTGTACATGAGAGACCTCCTCGGTCCAACACAAGCATCGAGAGTTGCAGATATACCGCCGCCACTTTGAAATATCCTGTGCGAGTTCGACCAGCGGGAGAACGGACTGCGTCAATTCACTATCCAGTCGGACGAACCTAACCGCCTATAGAATAGCTAAAGCACCATGTGTTTATTAGAATGACTCGGCATCGGAAACACAACACGTCGTATCGAAGGCACTTATGGATCGACAAACAACGACATCCGCAGCCCTGGGGCGCCGGCTTGGGTTATTGGGGGCGACCGGGGTTGGGATCGGCGCGATCGTGGGCGGTGGGATTCTGGTCCTGGCCGGCACGGCGCTGGCGACGGCCGGGCCGGCGGCGTTATTGGCGTTCGCGCTCAACGGTGTGGTCGCCCTGATGACGGCATTGAGTTTCGCGGAAATGGCGTCGAAATTCCCCGAATCAGGTGGGACCTACACGTTCGCGAAGAAAGTTTTTTCGATCGAGACGGCATTCTTGATCGGCTGGATCATCTGGTTCGCTTCGATTGCCGCCGCCGCATTGTACGCACTCGGCTTTTCTCATTTTCTGCTGATCATGGTCGAGCACGCCGCGGCGGCGGCAGCCATTACGTTGCCTGATTGGCTCGTCTCCGGCGCGGCGGAGACCGGGTTGGCGATCGCCTGCACGTTGATTGTCTGCGGTCACCTCGTCTGGAAAGTGGCGGGAAGCGGGAATTGGATAAATGGCGTGAAAGTGGCCGTGTTCTGCGCGTTGATCGTCGGCGGTTTTTGGGCCATGGCGCATCATGATATTGGTGACCTGCGGCAGCGCGTTCGACCGTTTTTTCAAACGGGTCTGGCCGGCGTGCTCCAAGCGATGGGGTTCACGTTCATTGCCTTGCAGGGGTTCGATTTGATCGCCGCCATCAGTGGCGAGGTCGACGAGCCCACCAAGAACGTCCCCCGCGCGATGATCTTATCACTAGGCCTCGCGATGGTGGTCTATCTTCCGCTTCTGTTGATCGTCATGACCGTTGGTACAGCGCCAGGGCAGGGCGTTGCCGAGATGGCGCAGAGCGATCCGGAATCGGTGGTGGCACGCGCCGCGCTCAACTATTTGGGGCCGTATGGATATTGGCTTGTTTTGGTGGCTGCTGTCCTGGCAACACTTTCAGCATTGCAAGCCAACCTGTTCGCCGCGTCGCGCATTGCTCGGGCCATGGCCTGCGATCGGACGTTGCCCGCGCCGCTGCGGTGGATTGGCCCACGACGGCAGACACCCTACGTGGCAATCATGGCGACCGGGGGAATCGCCGCACTGTTGATGGTGTTGTTGCCCGATGTCTCGGCTGCGGGAGCCGCGTCCAGTTTGATCTTCCTGATCTCCTTCGCATTGGCGCATTGGACGGCGATCCTCGTGCGCCAACGGGCCGTCGATCATCCGCCACCCTTCCGTACTCTGTGGTTTCCGGTCGTTCCCGTCACCGGTGGAATCGCGTGCCTGGCACTCGCCGTTTTTCAAAGCCTGGCCGTCCCCTCGGCCGGAATCGCCGCCAGCGTCTGGTTACTGATCGGCGGCGGCCTGTTCCTGGCGTTGTTTGCACGTCGGGCACGCGTTCACGATGCCGTGACCACCGCCCGCAACCCCGAACTCGTTCGCCTGCGTGGCCGCCTGCCACAAGTGCTGGTCCCG
>CAZSOG010000833.1:0-3188 GCA_964607555.1 uncultured Pirellulaceae bacterium
CTAGCGCTGTGCGCGGGTCTCCTGACCCCGCACGGGTGCGACCGAAGGTCTCCACCACGCCGCCACGCGTCAGTTGGTTGGAGGCAACGCCTCGTTAGATTCTTAGGCTGCCACATGCGCGCACCGTGCGCGCATGTTTCCAAGCGAACAACGGGAGCGCTGCGGAACAAGGGCGTACTCCCTTGTGGGTTGCGGGCCTCCCGCATTAGGCGACTGAAGAAAGAAAAAATAGACCTGACTCCGACACTTACCTCGGCTATTGGTTCTACATCGATGACCGCGATCTTGACTACCAGTCAACGTTCACATTGCTCGTCGAGTTAGTTGGGATCGAAGTCGGCGGGCGTTTCTTGGGGAATCTAGTTTTCAGCCATTTCACAACGGGCGGACCACAGCAGCAAACCACCGGTCAATGCCGTACCTAGCAACCGGAAAAAGGAAAAAATCTGACCCCGGTGACCCCGGTGTTAGCCATGTTCACGACCCCGCCACATGACGCTCGATGAAGTATGTGGTGTCGATGGGCGGAGCGTGAAAGCGGAGCTGCCGCGTTTGTTCGCCGGACGCCGCGCGCGTGCGCGCGACAATGGAGTTGCCGTGGGCGTCGGTGACGATCAAGCGGTCTCTTGCCCAGGAATCCGGAAACGTCACATCGATCGTCAGTGGCTGGTCGTAGAGCTTTCGATCGGTCGAACAGGCCAGGTGCAAGGCGATGCGGCCGCGGCTGGGGCTATCCATGGCCAGCCGCGCGCAGCGGCGCTCGGTCAGGTACTTGTAGGCATCGGCCAGCCCCGTGATCCAGAGCTCCGATTCGTGCTGCTTGATGATCTTCAGCACGGCATGAAAGTTCTCTTCACCGGTCGCGCCACACAACAATACGCGATCCAGACACATCGTTCGCGTTCCTTTATCTCATGTTTTGCGCGACCGCATGAGCGGCCGCTCGTACTGTTTGAAATGGTACGGCCCGCGTGCGCCGGGCGCGACTGTCGCCTTGGGTTCCTCAAGATCGATGCGTATGACATCGACCGATTGGCCGGTCGGTACTCGACACATATCGACGGTGAAGCCACGGGCGTCTTCCCGGCTCTCCAGAAGCAGGGTCAAGCCGGCGTCATTCAGTTCTTCTTAGAACCTGTAACAAAACTGCCTCGGCCGAACGTCTATCCGCTTCTTCGACGGACGTGGACGTCCATCGTACATGTTTGAAACCGGGTTTTGTGACAGCCTCTTACTTGGTCGCGGGGACTTTGGCCGCGTAGCCGAGTGACGCTCCGCCGTCGGGGCAAATCACCTGCCCCGTGATAAACGAAGCCTCATCGCTGGCCAGGAACGCGCAGACCTCGCCAATCTCGTCCGCGGTGGCCATGCGCCCCAGCGGGTGCCAGCGGTGCACCGCGTCGATCGCCTGTTCGGGGTCGTACTCACTTTCGGCCCACTCCCGAACGAGCGGTGTCATCACGCCGGCCGGGCAGACCGCGTTGACGCGCACGCCGTCGGGGGCCAGGTCGAGCGCCAGTCCCTTGGTCAAGCCAAGCTGGCCCGCCTTGGTACTGACATAGCTGGGCGCCGCCGCCTGGCCGATCACCGCCACTTCGCTGGACATGTTGATGATCGAGCCTCGCGTTTTACGCAGGTGAGGGATCGTCCACTTGCAGCCCACCAGCGTGCTGGTGAGGTTCAGCCGCACAAGCTGCTCGAAGTCCTCGACGCTGACGTCTTCGATGTTCTGGGGCGGCGGATGCCAGCCGGCGTTGTTCACAATGCAGTCGATCCGGCCGAAACGATCAAGCGCCGTGTCCACCAATCGCTTGATGTCCTGTTCGCGACACACGTCACACGGGACAAACAGTGCATCGATTCCTGTCGCCTGTAACTGCTGCTGCGCGTCGCGGCCGACCTGCTCGTTGCGCGCCGCGATGGCGATGCCGGCGCCGTGCTTGCCGAAGACTCGAGCGCACCCCAGTCCAATCCCCTTGGTACCGCCGGTAATGATCGCCACTTTATCGGATAGCTTCATGGTTCGTCTCCCGTCGTTGTGAAAGCAGCCGGGCGTCAACGGGCTATCGAAAAACGTCTCCAACAACTTGAGCGGAGTGCCGTCGTACGTTGCCCACTGCAGATCACCGGCCACGTGCTGGTCGCCCCCGGCATAATAGACCAGTGTCGTGCCTTTCCAATACACTAACTCCGCATCGGAGGCATTGCACTCGTCGCGGCGCTTGTGGCAATGGCACGCATGATTTGGTATTCTATCAAATCATGCAGGAATGGTGTTGGGCAGCGGGGTTCCCTTCTTGCGGGGCGTCGTCCTCGGGTTGGCGATCTTCCTGTACAGGAACTTCGCACAGGCATGGAAAACTCATGATCGTTGATGCTCATATCCACATCTGGCAGCGCGTCCACGGTCGTGTCGGCGGCCGGACGCCCGTCACGGCCGTGCGGGACGGCGTGATCCAGATCGGCGACCAGCCGGTGCTGGGCATGCCGCCCTACATGCACGATTGCGCTGCCTTGGCGGAATACGTCCGCGCGGAATTCGACGCGGCTGGCGTGGACGCCGGCGTGGTCGTGCAGGAATACCTCGATGGCGAGCAGAACGACTACCTGCTGGACGTCGTCGCACGTCGTCCCGATCGATTCTTCGTCCATGGTCTGGTCGATTTCTTCGACCCCGACCGCGCCGCCGCTGCCGCCAACCAGTTGTTTGCACGGGGGTTCCGTGGTCTTAAGATCCCGGCAATGCATCTGGAGGGTGAAGTCGCACTCGACGACCCGCGACTCATGTCAATTTACCGGCAGATGGAGAAGGCAGCGCTGGTCCTTGCCATCGACCTGGCCGAAGGTACCAGCCAGGTACCGATGATGAAACGAATTCTCGATTGCTATCCGCGGTTGAAGGTCGCCATCGGCCATTTCGGCATGCCCAACCGCGGCGGCTGGCCGGATCAGCTCGAGCTTTGTCGCTATCCCAACGTCTACATCGAAACCGGCGGGCTGACCTGGCTGTACCGCGCCGAGGGCTATCCGTTTTCCGAAGCCCAGGACGCTATTCTGCGCGCGATCGACGCGGTCGGACCGGATAAGATCATGTGGGGTTCCGATTGGCCGCGGACGATGGTCGATTTCACGTATCCGGAGACGGCTGGCTGTTCACGGTCAGTTCGGTTTCTTTCCCGGCTGTGCCA
>CAZSOG010000834.1:0-3186 GCA_964607555.1 uncultured Pirellulaceae bacterium
ATGCGGTATCGTAACGTACTGGGGTTCAGGCCCAGGCACTCGGCCGCGTTGCCAACGCCTTTGATCCGCCAGTTGCATTGTTCGAGGACTCGCAGGATATGCGCGCGGTCCACGTGTTCCAGGTTGGTTGGTACGGTGCTCGGCGCCGCCGCGGGGACGAAGTTCGGAACACGCATGGGAGCCGTGGCTTGCAGGGCCAACGTGGAATCGAGTACCAGGGACGAAGCGGGCGACAAGATCATCGCACGTTCCAGGACGTTTTCCAGTTCGCGGACATTGCCGGGCCAGTCGTAGTCGAGCAGCATCTGCATCACAGAGTCTGGGATTTCCCGGACCGTGCGTCCGAGGGCCTTCTGCTTTTTTGTAATGAAGTGCCATGCCAAAAGCCGGATGTCGTCCGGTCGAACACGCAACGGTGGAATTTCGATGGGAAAGACCGCCAGCCGATAGTAGAGATCCGGCCGAAACGTCCCGTTCGACATGGCTGCATGCAGATCACGGTTAGTCGCGGCGATCATGCGCACATCCACTTTGATCGTCCGCATCGACCCCACACGCTCGAATTCACCCTCCTGAATGACATGCAGCAGTTTTGCCTGGAGTTCGGGACTGAGTTCACCGATCTCGTCCAGAAAGATCGTTCCCCCATCGGCCAGTTCGAAGCGTCCCGTCTTGTCGGCAACCGCACCCGTGAAGGCACCCTTGACGTGGCCAAACAACTCGCTTTCGATCAGGCTTGGAGGCAGTGCGGCACAATTTATCTTGATCAGAGGTTGCGCCCTACGCGGGCTGTTTTCGTGGATCACGTGCGCGAACAGACTCTTGCCGGTCCCTGTTTCGCCAAGTAACAACACATTGGCATCGGTCGCGGCAACGTGCTTGGCCTTTTCAACGGTCAGCTGGATTTCCTCGCTCTGCCCAACAATCTCACCAAACGCATGGGATACCTTGACTTCCTCGCGCAAATAAACATTCTCTTGTTCCAGCCGGTCATGAAGTTGCTCGATTTCGACCAGCGCATCGCGTAATTTGAGTTCACTGCGTTTGCGTTCGCTGATATCCTCGATACAGACGAACACGCGGCGTCCCTCGGCAAGATCCAATGCCGCCGTGGAAACAAGCAGGTATCTCGTGCGCGTCAGTTCATCGTTCCCACATGCGAGTCGAACCTCGACCTGCCGCGCGGATTCGCCAGTCTCCAGGGTCCTTGTTACGACGCGTCGGACCGTGCACGCCGTGCACGATTCGCCGTGCCCGCAGCCGCCCGGGTGTTCCAACGAACCGAGGCAGCGGACCGCATTACCGAACGGCTGCGCACGCAAGTCACGCGTGCCGACGTGCAACGTCTCTTCGGCCGCGTGATTCATCCGGACGATGCGTCGCTCCCCATCCAAGAGCAGCATTGCGATCGGCGCGTTCTGAAAGAACGCCGTGAAAGCCGATTGGCATCCCGCAAGCGACTGCTCGATTTCCTTGCGGTGTCGAATGTCACGCACGCAACAGATGACACAGGACGCATCCAGTCCAGCAGCCCGAAATGGACTGAGACTAATCTCAACCGGCAATTCGTGACCGTCCTTGTGCAATGCGCGCAGCGCGACGCCCGGTCGCATCATGCGTGCAATCGGCCGTTCCCCGTAACATTCACGAAGGCCGCGATGCCCGGTCCGCGGACGCGCGGGAATGAGCGACTCCACCGGCCGACCCACCAGCTCCTCGCGAGCGTAACCGAGCAACTTGACACACTGCTTATTGGCATAGCCAATCGAGCCGTCGGCTCCAACAAGCAAGACCGCGTCGGGCATCGTATTGAGCAGTTCCACGCCATCGGTCGAAAGAAGAGCGGTTTGCATCCTGCACGCCTCCTGCTGGCGAGACTCCATTGTTCTTATCCGTAACGGAAGTCAAGAATTTAGTCTAAAAAGGGCAGCGCGGTCAATATCTTGTCCGAAGGGTCAGCATTTTGCCCCCTGAAGAGTGCCCTGGACGACCGAACGTGGTGCAAAATCATGGCGAAAAGGCCGCGATTCACGCGGCGATACCACAAAACTGCAAAACAGGTGGCGTATGGCACGCCGGATGCACTAGGGAACATACGACATAAGACACATCGAGCGGTCCGCGCGCCGCGGATGGCCGAGTCAACCCAGTCTGTCGCCTCACAACACGTCAACACAGGGTGCGCGGCAGGCTCGCGTCCATCGGCTGAACGCGAAAACGAATGCCCAAACCAAGGAGGAGGAGGTTCCGATGTTAGTGCTAAGTCGCAAAGAAAGTCAGCGTGTCATGTTGGGTTCCGACATCGAGGTAACGGTCCTGAGCATCCAGGGCGGTCGAGTCAAGCTTGGCTTCTCGTGTCCGCCGCACGTATCAATCCGCCGCGAAGAGCTTCAGCAACACAGCCCGAGCCCAGATTTGACGGTAGCGATAGCCGATGATCCATTCATGGCTAGCGCGGTCGCTTGAACTTGGCTTCCAAGGACGGGCGTGGTCGCGAGTCGTTGGAAAGTCCACGGCCCGACGCTCGGCACTCGATGCCGACCGTCGTCTTGCCGTGAACACGAAGATCGCTCTCAAGCCATGCGCCGTGCAGCGGCATTCTCAACGACGACCCATTTGCACGCGTCGCGCTGTCAGAACCAACACACATCGGCGTCCTTGGTAACCGGACACGACCTCGAACAAGCGTGCGTTGCGGCTCGAGGCGTGTCAATCCGCGGGAGATCTTTCAAGCCCATGACGATTCGGATGACGCAGATCAGCGACGGGGCGCGGACCATCGTTCAGATTGACGGCCGCTTACAGGCGCAGGACACGTCCGAGGTGACTCGGGGCATCCGGGCGGTACGCGGCCCATGGATTCTGAACGTCGCCAACCTGCTTTCAGCTGACGCCGACGGCGTGCAGCTTCTATTGGACCTTCGTTCGACCGGCGTGCCGATTCACGGCGTGTCGCCCTACCTCGAATTGCTGCTGAATTCGTAGCCGCTATTCGGCCCCGAAGGACGGCAGTCCACCGATGGTGGTGCGATCCCATTTCGTGTCACGTCGCATCGGCCAGATGAGGCCGCATTTCCCGGGTCTTCGCCGCAGGAGGTGCAATGAAATCGTCTGCCTTCAACTTCAGTAGAAGGCGATCGAAGCACTCATTGTGAATTGCAAGTAGTTGATTATTTGGACAGCGTC
>CAZSOG010000835.1:0-3162 GCA_964607555.1 uncultured Pirellulaceae bacterium
CCGCCGACAAACGGCGAAAAAATGGGCCACGCCCCGCGCGCCAGCATCTCGACACCTCCGGCCAACGCGATCGGCATGTTCGGATAGTGTGCCGCGCCACCGCCCGTATTCAAGAACACTTGGACCATGGGGACCGTGAACATCAACGCGGCGGAGGCGGCGATCATGGTGCGTCCGGAGATGCACCACGCGCGCCAATACGCGGCTGGACGCATGCGATGCAATAGAAAGGCAATGAACGAAACCAATACGAATACCGTGCCGGGTAAGTACAGCGGCTGGACGTCCCGGCTGATGTGTGTGCCCAGAATATCGTGGACGGGAATGACGACGTGCGTCAACCAATTGGCGAACGGGAGTGCCTTGAGCCGGGTCGCCACCAGAAACAGGCCGACCAGGACGTACGGCAGCCATGCCCAGAGTGGCGCCATCGTCGCTTTGCCATCGTTCGCCATGCGGCATTGAATCGTGCCGGTCCATTGCGGATCCCATTGATCTGGTGTATCGAAATCCCAGTAGTCCTTCTCGGCGGGGGTCAGAAATCGTCTGCGCGCGGCGGTCATCACGATCACCAACCCGGTGAGGCCACCGAATAGCGAAGGAAACTCCGGGCCCAGTAACGCCGCGGCCGTGACATACGGGATGGTCATGGAAACGGCGGCAAACAGCGCGAACGGCCATACCGCGAGTCCTTCCCGAAACGACCGGTTGCGGCCGAAAAAACGCGTCATGATGGCGATGACAAACAAAGGGATCAGTGTGCCGATGATCGCGTGCAACAACGCGACTTGGAAACCGATTGCGTGGAGAAAACCGATCCAGTCCAGATTGCCGCCGGCCGTCACGAAACCGTGTGATTGAGCGAATCGTTCGACGACCGCGTTGCCGCTCAAACCAGTATTGACACCGACAAGAATCGGTGTCCCCGCCGCGCCGAATGAAACGGGAGTGCTCTGGATGATCATGCCGGCGGTGACCGCGGCCATCGCTGGAAAACCGAGTCCCACCAACAGCGGCACCGCCACCGCGGCCGGCGTGCCAAAGCCAGCGGCGCCTTCGATGAACGAACCAAACAGCCAGGCAATGATGATCACCTGAACGCGCCGGTCCGGGCTGATGTCGCGAAACGTGCGTCGGATGGTCGTCAACGCGCCGCTCTCTTCCAGCGTGTGCAGCAGCAGAATGGCACCGAAGACGATGTACAGAAGTTCGACGGCTATCACCAGCCCCTTGATGCTGGCCGCCGCGATGCGAATCGCCGGCACGTGCCAGACGAAAAACGCCAACGCAACAGCCACCAGAAACGAAATCGGCATTGCTCGGCTGGCCGGCCAGCGTAGCACCACCAAGAACAAACCGACCGCGACGACCGGCAAGATGGACAGAAGTGCGAGCGTGGCCGTGGTCAATCGATGTTCCTCACGCGCAACGGGTTCTGGAAATCGTCCCGCGAGGCAGTATGACAAATTCCCCGCCACTTCACAACACAATATGGCGTGGAATTGCGGCGCCCGGTGACGATGCCGCCAAGCGCTCAGATCTGCTCAATGTGCAAACCACGACGGCGGCGTTCGTCGCGGCGGGTGTCGTCGATCAACGCCGCGATGCGTTGAACATCGGCGATCCCCTTCAGCCATAGGATGGGATGCGTTCGATCGCTCGATATCACCTTGATGTTGCCAACCCCCACCATGCGCTGGACCAACCCTTGTTCAAAGGTGACGTCGTCAATGTCGATCATCTCGATGCGGTCAGTCACGCGACGCATGACGCCTAGACGATGGATGAGTCTCTGATTGGTTACCACATAATGCACGTTCAGCTTGCGGTAAATCAGCTGGAACGCAACAACGCCGAATGCGATGACAAGCATGATCAAGGTCGTGTACAGACCCGTGCTGGTCGAGAAGAAGTAAAAGGTGATGACACTTACAATGATGACAACCAAGGCCGCGACAAGCCAGTTGCCGAGCATTGCCTTGCCGCTGTAGCCACCTTCCCACAACTGCTTTTCGTCCTTCGTTGTCGTGGTTTTACCGCCACCTGACGCGCGGATCTTCTCAGCCAGATACTCCTCCGGGTCGGCATTTTCATGACCCGTGTCGGGAGCCGGCGCGGCGTCGTCTTCCGCGGCGAGTTGCGGCTCGGAATCGGTTTGCGGCACACTCTGGTCCGCATCGATCCGATGACCGCACTTTTGACAAAACACGGCCCCTTCGACGATTTCGGCCCCACATTGATCGCAAAATCTGGTCATCACTGTCTCGCTCCCCTCAGATTGGCACAGGTTTGAATCACTACCGTCCGCGGAACCAACACGCAATCGGCTAACATGCGGTCACGAAGCCACTCACGCCGCGTCTCCCCGCAAGCTTGCACGGCGTACGAGATCGTCCGACATGCGCTCATGAAACCAGTCCAGTGACACGCTCCAAGTCGTCATGTGAACGTCGCTAATTTGATCATTATACCGTCCTTTTGACAAGACACGACGCCTGCTTCCGTTTTGGCGAATCTCGGGCAAACCTACTTGCCCACCTTACCAAAACGGCGGCAGGGGTCGTTTCGTTGTTTGTAAACCTGTAGTATGAAGTCTTAGATCCGTCGTGGAGGCGGATCATCGCCTGGCGGGGGCCCGCTTATGGCCGCCCCCCGTGTTGTCTCGGGACCGGAAGCAAGAAAACATGCAATGCCCGTTCTGTTGCGAAGACAACGATCGCGTGATTGACTCGCGCGTCGTCGATGACGGAGTTGCCATCCGACGCCGGCGTGAATGCTTGAGTTGCCGGCGGCGCTACACGACGTACGAGCGTCCCGAGGAGTTGACGCTGAAGATCGTTAAGAAAAACGGTTGTCGGGAACCGTTTGCCCGGCATAAGATCCGGCAAGGCGTGGCCCTGGCCTGCTGGAAACGGCCGATCAGTGACGAGCAAATTGACCAGCTGGTCGCCCAGATCGAAAGCGATTTATACGAGGAAATCGACTCGGAAATCGACTCGCGCACGGTCGGTGAAATGGTCATGGACCAGCTGCGGGCACTCGATCAGGTCGCGTTCGTGCGTTTCGCGAGCGTCTACCGGGACTTCAAGGACGTCACCGACTTCGTCCACGAGTTGCAACCGATCCTGAACGATCGCAAAACGCGCCGACGCCCGAACTGAC
>CAZSOG010000836.1:0-3156 GCA_964607555.1 uncultured Pirellulaceae bacterium
GTCCGGGATCGGGGGAAGTTCCTTCCGTGTCGGCTCGGTGCCCGCGTCCGACAGCCCCAACGCATCGGCAATCGCGACACGAAGCTCTTCCAGGTCGACCGGCTTGGCGAGATAGTCATCGGCGCCGCTCTTGAGCGCGGAGACTGCCTGCCGAACATCCGCGTACGCCGTTATCAGCAGGACCGGCAGATCGGCCGCATGCTGCCGAATCTGGACCAACGTCTCAATGCCCGTCATGCCGGGCAGACGAACATCAAGCAGCACCATGCTGACCGGTCCCTGTTCGATATAACGCAGTGCTTCCTCGCCCGACGGGGCTTCCGCCGTCCGGTAGCCAATCGACTCGAGGTAGCCTTTCAGTAAGGCGCGCTGCGATGATTCGTCGTCAACGATCAGAATCGTGAATGGGTTCTGCGACATGGATTCCACATAGATAGAAGACAGTTCCGCGATCCGGGTCCGGCCGGAAGTTCACATTCCACTCATGCAGTTTGGCGATATGACGTACGATTGCCAAGCCGAGTCCCGTTCCCTCGGCCCGGGTCGTGAAATAGGGGGTGAATAGCGATTCCACATGTTCCGGTTTCACGCCGGGCCCCCGATCGATGACCTCCAGGCAGGTCGTACCGTCGCGAGTCCGCGCGGTCCGTAACCGAATCGTTTCACCCGGCGGTGAGAACTGGATAGCGTTCTGGATCAGGTTGAACAAGGCCTGCCGCAACAGGTCCGGGTCCGCTTCGACCCAATTCGCGTTGTCCGCGATGGCACGATCGAAGTGCAGGTCATTCTCTTCCAGGTCAGGTTGGAGGATTATCGCCAACTCGTTCGTCAGGTGGGCGAGGCTGACCGATTGCACCGTCGGGGAACGCGGTCGTGCAAACGTCAGGAACTGGTTGATGCGTGCTGTCACTCGATCGCACTCTTCCATCATGGTCTTGGTAATTTGGCGGCGGCGGTCATCAGGAATGTCCGGTTCGGCGAGTCGCTGGGTCCAGCCGCGGATCAGGCCGAGCGGGTTGCGCGTCTCGTGGGCCAGTCCGGCAGCGGCCTGGTTGAGGTCACGCAAGTGGCGCATCTCCGTTTCAATCACTCGTGCCCGGCCACGCGTTTCCGCGAGATTGATCATGACGTTCCAGAGTATCGCCAGGCAGACGGCGACCACGAAGGCGGCCGCGACGGCCCACGAGTGAATCCACGCCGTGCGTCGGGCGAGCGTATCGGCCCGCGCGCGGTCCAGAATCAAAATCGCGTAGTAATGCTTTCCCGCCTCGAATCTGCTGGACGCATCGCCCTGGGCGTCCCGCCACCAGCCCCCAAATCCCAGGCCCCGGCCACCGCCACCGCCCGTGGCCGGTCCGGGTCCCGGTGTCGATTCGGGCAGCTGGAAATCTTGGACGAGCCGAAAGCCGTCCGCGGTCCAGCCGTCCCCCAAAGCGAAATTGGCCGCTAAACGCGATTGCGCGATCGAACCCGAGAACAGGACGGGCTTGCGGTCCGCCGATACGATGCCAACCGCGACGATGTCTTTCGCGCGCGCCAGTTCGACCAGCATGCTCTCGAGCTGTTCGTCAAAATACGGCCCCAAACGCCGGTGCGACTGAATGCCGCCGAGAACCGCCGTCATGATCGCATGGCTCGATTGATGTAGCGTTTCGTGGATCAGTGTGCGCTGCTGGCTATAGTCACGCTGTTGCCAGAAGGCAAATGCGATCCAAGCTACGAAGAGCGCCAGATACGTTACAATGCGTTGGTGTCGCATGAAAAAGTCCGTGTCTATCGTGCAAAACCGCTCGCACCATCGGATTCACCCCCACAAGATCGAGACGAACTAAGGATATTGGGGGCGCGGGGGGATTTCTTGGAACTCAAACTGAACGCGCCGGAAGACGGAAATCACGAACCACACGAATTTCACGAATAAAAAGCCATCCACGCCCGCAGTATCGACGCCGCCGGATTACTCGGGGCAGGTAAATTATCGTCCGTCACCTTGCAGGAATCAAGGCGGCACGGTGAAATGAGAGGAGCGAGAACACGATTGCTGGCGCGGTGCTGGCCGGCTAGGGGCCGTGTGGCGGCGACCGGATTGATCATGTCCTTGACATTTCGCGATCCGCGCTATGGATCGGTACGATTGGTCAGATCGGCCGGATCGAGGGCCGCGTGTAGAAGTGACTTCCTAGTTCGATTTGAGAATGGTAAACAAATGAACGCGTTTCTTGTTGACAGCTCTTACCGTCGAGAATTCGTGGCGGGGCCTTGTCGGCCGATTCACCCGTTTGGATGTCGTTGTTGGTTTGCCGTGCTCGTGTGCGGGATCCTGATGACTCGTGGCACCAGCGGCATGGCGGCCGAGCCGGCACGGATGCTGTATCCCGTGGATGTTGCCGCAGCCGCTGACGGCACACTCTATGTCGCCGACACGCACCTGCCCGGGATTTGGAAGATTGCCGAGGGAAAGTTGAGTGTCTACTACAAGGCGGCCAAGCAGTTTCGGGCGCCCCTGCATGCGGTGCGCTGCCTGGCGATCGATCCGCAGGGTAACTTGCTAGCCGGTGATAGCGCGACAAGAGAAGTGTATCGTTTCAGCGCGGACGGCAAGCCGCATGCGCTAACCGGCGGCAAGATTGGAACGCCGATGGGTATCGCCGTGCGTGCATCAGGCGAGATCCTGGTCTCGGACCTGGAACTTCACTCTCTTTGGAAAGTCCCGGCCGCCGGCGGTAAACCGACCAAACTGTGTGCGTTGGAGTCTCCGATTGGTATTTGCCTGGACAACCAGGATCGACTCTGGGTCGTATCGCGCATCCCGCCGTTGTTGCGGCGTGTCAGCGCCGACGGCAAGAAAGTGGATGCCGTGCTGCCAGGTCGCCCGTTTGACTTTCCGCATGATGTGGTCGTGGATGCCAAAGCGGTGGCGTATATAACCGACGGGTATGGTAAAGCCGTATGGCGAGTTGCCGACGGGAAGAAGCCGGAGAAACTTATCGAAGGCAAGCCGCTTGTCAATCCCGTTGGCATCACGCTGCAAAATGACCAGGTCATCGTGAGCGACTCGCGCGCGGCGGCCGTCTTCAAGATATCGCCGGACGGCAAGGCGACGCAGTGCGTGGGAAAATAAGAAATTAAAAATTAAAAATAAGAAATTAAAAATAA
>CAZSOG010000837.1:0-3154 GCA_964607555.1 uncultured Pirellulaceae bacterium
GATATTAGCGAGAATTAGCGTCGATTAGTGTTCTTTTTTCTTCTGGTCCGTGAACGGTTACGACAAAACAAAGAGTCCTTTTTCACTTTTTTCGTTTCGAGGAAGAGTCATGCAGGAGATCCGATTCCATTTACTCGCCAGCCTGGTGCTTTTCACGGTCCCGGCCAGTGCCGTCGCGCAGCGCTGGGACGTCGTTAAGGCGGGTGCCATCGGTGACGGCAAGATGGATTGCACCGCCGGTTTCCAACAGCAGCTCGACGCGGCCGCCAAAGCGGGTGGCGGCGTCGTGGACGTGCCTGCCGGACGGTTTCGCATCAACGGCAACTTGTCCGTCCCCGCGAACGTGACGTTGCAGGGCATCTATCGCGTGCCACCGACCAGCGACCCGACACCGATCGACCGGCTTACCGGTTCGGTGCTCTACGCGTACGCCGGGCGCGGCGCGGAGGACGGGCCGCCGTTCATTCGCCTGGCGGCCCGCAACGCCGCCATCGCGGGACTGATCATTGCCTACCCCGAGTGGAAACGCAGCGACGTGCCACCGGTGCCGTATCCGCCGTGTGTGTTATCCGAGGGAACCGAGAACGTCAGCATCCGCGATTGCTGCTTCTTGAATCCGTATGCGGCCATCAAGCTTGTTCGAGCTCACCGGCATCTGATCCGCAACGTCACCGGCTACCCGATCAAGAGTGGCATCTTCGTGGACGAGTGCTACGACATCGGCCACATCGAGAACGTCCACTTCTGGCCATTTGGACTCGCCTACGATCCGCGCGAGCCCTACTGCAAGTGGATCAACACTCAGGGCGTCGCGTTCGAACTGGCGCGCACCGACTGGCATTACGTCTTGAACACTTTCTGTTTCGGCTACGGCATCGGGTACAAGTTCTCCCAGTCGAAGCACGGCAGCACGAACGGCAACTTCCTGGGGCTGGGAGCCGACTCGTGCCAGCGCGCCGTGGTTGTCGAGCAGGCGCAGCCGCCAGGACTGCTGATCACCAACGGCGAGTTCGTCGGGCGGTGGAGCAGCACCGACTCGGTCTGCATGGAGATTGGCCCGCGGGTCGAGGGCAAGGTGAGCCTGGTCAACTGTTCCTTCTGGGGGCCGATTGACCGTTGCGTGTGGATGCGCGGCGCGGCCGGGCAGTTTACCGCCAGCGCGTGCAACTTCGTCCACTGGGACAACGCTGGCGCGGGGTCTCCGGCGATACAACTGGACGCGGGCAAGGCCATCGTGCAGGGCTGCACCTTCGGCCAGGAGAATCTGGACGTGCGGGTCGGGGCGAAAGTCACGTCCGCCTTGCTGATGGCGAACCAGGCTGCCGGGGGATTTCGAGTGGAGAATCATGCCGGGAAACGCGCCCAGATGTTGCTCAACGAGACGGACCCGATCGATTGGACGGAAGCGGCACGGGCGCGCTACCGGTTAACGATCGGTGCCGCGGGCGACGGACGCTACGTTCAGGGCTGGCACGGTAGAGAACCGCTGGAACAGCCGTTTCGCTGGACGCGGCCCGGAGCGCGGCTTTTGCTGCCCGTCGTGCCCGGCAAGCCGTATTCAATCACGCTGGTGATCAACACTAGTCCGCACGCGGTCGCCCCCGACGCGGGTCTGTACCTGGATGGCAAACAGCTGGCACCGCTGAAGGTCGAAAGCGAGTTGACCGCGAATATCCCGCCCAGCAGCACGGACCGTGTGCGTCTGGAACTGCGCTGCCAAGGCTGGGTCCCACAGCAGGTCATTCCCGGCTCCAAGGACCCACGTACACTCGGCGTCCAGGTTTTCGCCGTGACGATGCGCGCCGCCGGGGCCGGCACGCGCGTCTTCAACGCCAACACGGGCGCGTGGCTCGCGCCGACAAAGCCGAAGCAAGAAAAGTAAGGGAGCCGTTCACGGCCTTTGGCCATGAACGGCGAGTTAGTTCACGCGTAACTGTTCACGGACCAGAAGAAAAAGAACACTAATCGACGCTAATCCTCGCTAATATTGGAATACCTCATCTTAAAATGCCTTCGACTTTTCTACGACCTGCCGGATTCATGTTGAGTGTTGCAGACTGTCCAGGGCAGTATCATTAGTGTTGATCAGTGAAGATTAGTGTTCCTTGATAGCAGATGTCGTGAACGGCTACGTTAGCTCTTTCTCTTACTCCTGATCCTGATTGACATGACGTGTCACGTTGCGGGACCATTCTCCTGATTCATGGGAGCGGAACGTCTCATTTGAGATCACCTCATTTGCGCTGCGTACCTCACGCGCAGGGGCCGGAAGAGGATTAAGATTAAGATTAAGATTAAGATATGGGATTAACTGTGCACAGGATACGGCCACAGTGGCTTGCGTTGTTCGGTGGGTTGCCGGATCGCGCCGAAGTCCTTGGCATGATCGCTCGGGTTACGGAACCGGTGGCATGGGATCCGCCGTGCGGCATCGGTGCCGCGACGGCGAGCCTGTTTGCGCGTGAAGGCACTGCGGTGGAGATCGCCGAGATACGCGTCTTTTGTCAATTGAGGTGCAACGGAGCATGTTGAAATTTCGATATGTGTCGGCGCTGGTTATCACTGTCGCGAGTCTGCTGGTCGGGCCGCCGGCACGGGCTCGGGACGCGGCGGCGGGTGGATTGATCGCCGTCGACCTCCGTTGTGAACACCTCGTCGATCCGCTGGGCATCGACGATTCGCAACCACGGCTGAGTTGGAAGCTGGTGTCCCAAGAAAAGACACAACGTGGCCAGCGGCAGTCGGCGTATCGGCTGCTGGTGGCCAGCGATCGTTCGTTACTAGATCAGGACCGTGGCGACCTGTGGGATTCGGGGCGCGTCGCGTCCGACCGCTCGTTGCTCGTTCCTTATGCGGGAGCGTCGCTTCGGTCGCGTGTGCGCTGCTGGTGGAAGGTGTGCGTCTGGGATGAACACGGACGTGCCTCGCCATGGAGCGCGCCCGCATTCTGGTCCATGGGGCTGCTGACGGCGGACGCCTGGAAGGGGGCGAAGTGGATTGGGTTGGACGAGACCGACGATCCAGGGATCGCGATCACCGATGTGAAGTCGGCCAATTGGCTGTGGTATCCGGAAGGCAACGCGGCTGGGGATGCTCCCGTCGCGACACGGTAATTTCGCCGTTCGATCACGCATCCACCGGATCGAAGCGTGCT
>CAZSOG010000838.1:0-3138 GCA_964607555.1 uncultured Pirellulaceae bacterium
CGTCCCATGAAGTGACTTGATAATCGTCGCCGAGCAGCGCGGATGCTGGATCACGGCTGCGACGACCTGCAACGCTTCCGCACGCAGGCGGGCCGCGGTGAGCCGCGCGACGACGTTCTTGACCCGCGCCAGCTTCCGATCAATATCCAGCATCTGTCGGATGGGCAGGACCGCCTCCGCCGGCTGGCCCGCGGACAGGGAATCGGCGACACTGATCGCCAGAAGGCGATGACATAATTTCGCGTGGTTCACCCATCCGAGATCGGCGACCATACCGCGCATCCAATTCACGCGGAACCGAAAATCGGGATGCGCAAACAAGTCAAGATACTGACTGCGCTGTCGCGCCCACTGTTGTTCGATTTGCAGCGCTTGCCGCAAGCGGACCGGATCAAAATGGAACTTACCGGCGGGATAGATCTTGTCCAGTTGCACGAGTATCAAGTGCAAATCGTGCGCGGGAATGACTCGGTCCAGCTCCGTTGCGAGCTGTGCGGCCGTCATGGATTGGGCTTTCTTGCCCGTGCCGGTGTCTTGCGCCCGCAGTGACTCGGGCGTGCCCTCTTCCGCCTCGATACGCGCCAGTTCCGCCTGCAGACGTGGATCGTGCGTCTGCCGCAGCTTCGCTAATGTGCCGAGTTTGTCTATCGACTCCAGTTCGGTCGTCCGGGCGGCGTGACGTTTCGAACAGCCTGGATAAACCAGGACGATGATGCAAACGAGCACCAAACTTTGGCAAAGCAGGTTGAAGTCCATCATGCATCCTTTCCACTCCCCCGGGGGACGCGTCTGACGATGCTCGGTTTGTGTCAAGCCACCCGCGGCGCACGATGTGCTTGCGGGACAAGACGCCCTTGGTCGAGTTGATACACACGATCGGCAAGGTGCAAGTTGGAATGTCGGTGCGTGATCATGATCAGTGTCCGGCCCCGGCTGAAGTCCGTCAACGCCTCGTTGATCAAGCGTTCGCTTTCCGGGTCGATCTGGCTGGTCGCTTCGTCCAGGATCAGAAGTTCCGGATCGCGCAGAATGGCGCGCGCCAACGCGATTCGTTGACATTGGCCACCGCTGAGCCCCTGTCCGCCCTGGCCGACCCTGGTCTCGTACCCGTCCGGCAGCGCCATGATAAACTCATGCGCGTGCGCCGTCCGCGCCGCGCGGATCGCGTCGTGTTCCGACGCGTCCAGTGATCCGTAACGGATGTTGTACAAGATTGTTTCGTTGAATAACTCGGTCTGTTGTGTTACCAGGCCAATCCGGCCGCGCAGATCGTCCAACGCCATTTCGCGCAGATCAACACCGTCCAGCAAAACGCGTCCCTGGGAAGGATCGTAGAATCGGCACAACAGATGGACCAGTGACGATTTGCCACTGCCGTTGGCCCCGATCAGCGCGATCCGTGAACCGAAGGGGACCGCCAGGTCGACATCTCGCAAGACGTAGTCTTCCTCATGATAGGCGAAACTCACACCTTCTAACTTCAAGGCGTGATGGGGACGTGGCACGCCGCGTGGTTGCGGCGGGGACGTGATGCGCGACGGTTCATCGAGCAGCGGATAAAGGATGTCGGCCGCCGCGATTCCCGAATTGACCGCCGAAAAGATTGACGACAACTTGCGCACTGGATCGCTCGCGCCAATCAACAGACCAAAAAACGTCAGCATCGCGGATATGCTCAACGGCCGGTCCGTGACCTGAATGCCGAATAACTGCGTTTCCCGATATAAAATCAAGTAGGATCCAATCACCACCGTCGTCCCAACCATGCCGATGCCTAGCAGCTCGGTAATCGGACGCGTCAACGCGTTATAAAAAGCCGACTTGATCTGGAGACGCAGCACGTCCCACGTGACGGTCTTGAAACGGTTTTCCTCCACTTGTTCCATGCCATACGCCTGTACGGTCTGGATGCTATCGAGTGTCTCCAACATCACGTGGTTGAATCCTTTGGCCTTGTCGATCGTACGTCGGCATACGGATTTGATGCGCCGACTCAACCACGCGATCAACACAACCACGACCGGCGCGATGACAAGCGACAGCACGAGCAGACGCCACGAAATCAAACAGGCACCGACCAGGCACGCCAGTATCTTCAGCGGCTCACGCACGGCGCCGCCGTAGAGGTTCATGATCCCATTGCATAACATGGAACTTGTCTGCGTGATCTGCGTCGCGAATCCACTCGTCCCCAGTTCGCCAAAACTGGCACGGTCGAGAAACAACGCTTTGCGAAACAGGCGAATCTGCAGGTTGCGCGCGATATTGGTCGATACACGGGCAACCAATACCGTGTTGCCCAGCAGCAATACGTGCTTGATGAACGTGCTGGCGACCAGCACGCCAATGATCAGCATCACCGTGTGCAAAGGGTCGGCAGGCACGTATCGATCGATCCACGGCTCAAGTTTCCGAGACGATCGAATCGACGTCTGCTCCGCCTCGATCCGGCTCTGCCTGAGATCGATTTGCCGGCGCAAAGCAACACGTTGCGCCGCGCCGGCGGATTTGAGTTGTCCTTGAAGTTGATCGATCTCGGTGCCGAGTCGGTCGATGTTGGCACGTGAATCGGCAATTTCATGCCGTACCCACTGCTGCAGTGACTCGCCGCCCAACGTGACCTGAATCACAGGAAACAACGCACCGATGTTGCCACCCCACAAAAGGGCGACACCAAGTGAGCAAAGAGTGGCAAGTAAGAGGGCCTGCCAATGGCCCGCCGAGTCACGCAGCGCACGCGCGAAGTTGTTCATCAGTAACCGTCCCTGGTTGTGGAGCCGGTCGGTTCTGCCCCCGCGACCGGGCAAACGCCATGAACCGTCCCCTATCGATCGTCCTATTGCGGGTGGCCCGCAAAACCACAGCGTTCTCTTTTTCGCCGGGTTCACGCCATGAAAAAACATAAACAAACCAGAAGTTCGTTCCCAACAGGGACTGCCCGCAACCCCCCGGCCAGTTGTCTGAATAGCGTAACCAAATTTGCGTGTGCGGGGAAGGCAAGTTTTCTGCCTCCCAGGTCGGTGCGTGGCATGCACTGACGTGGGCAGATATTCTACAGGCGGTTAGTGCCCTTATGGGCCGGGATTTGATGATCTTGAGTCAAGTTTTTGGGTCAGACTACGCATGGGTCGTGGGGCA
>CAZSOG010000839.1:0-3134 GCA_964607555.1 uncultured Pirellulaceae bacterium
AACAGAGTCCTTTCCGGCCACTTTTTCCCGACGCGGAAGACGTCGTTCGAACTTCGTTCCTCCTTCCGCTCCGCCACCAGGAATCCGGCATCAAGGTTGATTTGGCGATTGGTCTGACCGGTTTTGAGAGGCAGTTGATTGGCCGATCAACGGCCGTTCAATTTGGTGATCAAACGATCCCGGTCGCCTCGGCCGAGGACCTGATTCTGATGAAACTGCTCGCCGGCCGCCCCCGTGACATTGCGGACGTCGAAGGAATTGTCCAGTGCCAGGGGAACACTCTCGACTGGAACTACTTGCTTGATGTGGGACGGCAATTGACGGAAGCAGTGGGCCAAGATCTTAATTCTCTGTTGTCGAGATTGCGGCCCTAGGTCGCAAGAGAAAGTGCCAGACACCGAGAATATGACACCCAATGGATACGTTGCATCTGGCCATTGTCTCAGGGGAAACAGGGGCTAGCTGCAATTGTTGGAATTCACCGGAAGCCCGCTGCGCGGGAAGAAACCGAGTCCGCCGCCGGCGGTATGCCCATGTCGCCGCCCGGGAAGATTACCGTGCGCATGAATTCATTATTCATCCATTGCTTGTACCGGGGATCCGACTTCCACCGGTCGTAGTTGTCCTCAATCCTCGTGACAAGCTGCTCGGTGTCCGTGCCGACGGCCAGGCTTCCGCCGGTCGCACCGACTGTGTTGAACATGACTTCGCGAATGCGCGCTCCGGCACCGATCTTGACACCCGCGCGACTGGAGCCGGTCACAAGAACGATGGGCGGCGACGGTTGGTTCCGATCAGCAGGCGCGACGACGCGCAGGACGTGCAGGAAGTGCACCTCGCCGTTGGCGCTCTTTGGCGCAACTTCGATGCGCCAGCCGCCGACCCCTTCGAGCCCACCGTTTCCGTTGCGTTTTTTCAGCAGTTCATAAGTCGCGTCGGTTGGACCGTAGTTTGTGCCATCGACCTGGAAGTCATGCCACTTGCCGCCAATCGTTCGCACGATGCGGTCGGCCGGCGCCGGCAGCAATGTCTGGACATCCATGCGTACTCCGGCGCGATTCGTGACCGTGAAAGTATCGCCGGCTGTATGGAGAAAGTATCCCGCGTCTGCCGGATCGGGTTCGGTCTTCCCATTCCATACGGGCCGCGGGTAAGCATGAAAGTTCCAGATGACCTCCAATGTCGAGTCGGCGGGAGTAACGCGATCGAAGATGACAAAAAGATCCGGTTTCAAGTAGACGAACTGCCGCGTGATCTTGGCAACGCGCTCGGGCGGATAGGAATGGGTTGCGTCACCGCAGACATAGTCGAACACGGGGGATGTGGAGTACGCTGTAATCTGTCCTTCTTTGAAGCTGGCCGGCATATTCACCGTACGGGGCACCGGCAGGCCCCAGGCCTTGTACCATGCACGTTTCTGGACCGCGATTTGTCCACCCCGGAGTGAAGCGGCCAACAACCCATTGTTGTAACCGCGGACTTCGTAACGCCGTCGCCCGACCGTAATCGTGTTGTGCGCAATGGTCTGTTTGCCGTAGTTGTGGACATTGCTTGGAGGCTGCATTTTCCAAACCGATTCGTTCACCGCATGCACGCAGCCGGTGTCGGGTGCGAGGTAGCCATTGCGGTAGATGATAAAGTGCAGATTGTCGAGATTGTTGCGGCCGCCATAACCATCGATCTCCCCAAACCGGCCGCAGCGGAACAACGCGATGGTCGCGTTCGCGCTCCAGTCGGAGCGCATAACGACATGTCCATTTTCGGGAAACAGCCGCGTCTCGGGAAACCGATCCGGAGCAACGGATGGAATTGTTGGGTCGAGCCAGAGAAGCCGTCCCACCAGGCCGTAGATATGCTCTTCTCCTTTGCGCCAGAGCGGTTGCGGCCAGTTTGCGATAAACTCGCGTTGCCACCATTGACCGAGCCCGTTGTGCGTCTGTGTGATGGCGCGCATAACGTAGCTCTCGCCCTGGTGCTTCTGCGGCGTCAACGCCTGCACGTGAAACGGGCTCATCGTCACGCCGATGCGAATCACTTGGCGAACGTCTTGCCACGGCAGATAATGATAGACGTACCATGCCGGTTGCTGATCGTCGAAGTCCGCGCGGGCGAGGACATCGTCACCGGTCGCGTTGGTCCACCCCATCGCTGCCGCATATTCCGCGCTGAAGAAATGCTCGCCGTGATAGCCGTGTCCCATCGAACTGCCGCCGCGGCCGCGCGTCCACTGATCGTTGTAAGCGATCGTCCGGCGCACCTCGCCGTCGAACGAAGACTGCAAGAACGGCTCGAGCTCCGCGTCGACGCCGTTGCCCCAGGCGACCAGACAATGCAACAACCGGGGCCGCCAGCGATTCGCTTTCACTCGCTCCAAGATTTTTCGGGCCATCTCCTCGCGTTGGCTGTCGGTCATTGTCTCGGCGAGCATATCGTAGGCGAACGTCCACGCCGGGTCCCAGGAGGGCGCTCCCAGCTTCCGCTTTGCCAATTCGGCGTAGCGCGTCGCGCCCGTCATTTGGTACAGCGTTGCCAGCAGCAACGCGTCGGCCTTGTCGATCTTGACCAGCGCGCGGGCCTGTTCGAGGTACATCTGGATTTCCGGGTGCGTCATGCGCGCACGAATCGACGGCAACTGCGCGCGTGTGATGATCAAACGAGGATACTCGCCCTTGATCAGCGGCGCGTCGGAATGTACTGGCAGCTTGCCGATGTTGATGGTTTCCTGTGCGCGTGTGCGCGCAGCGACAAGCGTCAGAATGACTGGCACAAATACCAACAGACGATTTCGCATCGTTTAGGTCCTCACTCTTGCGTCGCGTCGCTTTCACGCACTTAGCTCACCAGCCGGGCAGTCCTTCCCGCATGCGTCGCGTCGTTTCTTCCGCATCGAATTCCGAAGCGTCGCGAACACAAGGGGACGGGGGTCTTTTTGTGTGGTGCAACGGTTGATTATACACAGCGTAGCCGTTCACGGCCCTTGGCCATGAACGACGGGTTATTTCATAGTTCTCAATCATAACGCGGGCTGCGCCCGCATATGATTCTTACGGAGGCACTAATTGGACAACGCCACTTTTTTCGCGCGCTGCTGTAGTGCAGAATCATGCGCTCCACCCACACAAGGTGGGCGGGGG
>CAZSOG010000840.1:0-3133 GCA_964607555.1 uncultured Pirellulaceae bacterium
CGATATTAGCGAGGATTAGCGTCGATTAGTGTTCTTTTTCTTCTGGTCCGTGAACCGTTACGAAACTGGAAATTAGGAATTAGAAACGTTCGAGCGTGGGGTCGAGTTCGCGTTTCTCGCGGCCATTTTCTTTTTCCGGGTTTTCGTGCGCCGCGCCCGCCGCGGCCCGTTCTGGTGGGTCGACCGGGACCTCTGTCCCCCATTGACGTTTTTGGCCGTGTTCGCCATTGTTTGATGTGCCTGCTTCCTGAATCCAAGGTCGAGCGGTTGGGCCCGCGTCTCGGATCGATTGACGCGTGGAGCGTACGATGGCGCGCCAAGAGAGGGCACTAGATTCTTTGGCTGCCACATGCGCGCGGTGCGCGCATGTTTCCAGGCGACAGGCGGGAACGCGACCGAAGGAGGGCGTACTCCCTTGTGGGTTGCGGCACTCCCGCACTGGTATCTTGGGGCGCAAAGGTGACAGGCCTCTGGATCTTCTTGCCGGATCGTATTGCCGCACAAACTGATTATGCTGCCGCCCCTTTGAAATGTCCTGTGCGAGTTCGACCAACGGGAGAACGGACCGCGCCAATTCACGATCCACTTGGACGAACCTAACCGCCTGGAGTATATTTCGGGAGACATTCTTGCCATGCTGACCACACTTTGCTGTTGTCTGGCGATTGCCGCCCCCCCCGCAGACCAGTTCATGACGTGGGTATCCGAGCGTCCCGCGGCACAGGTATTACCCGAGTCGATCGGGACGCGGCTTGACGGCTATCGCTTACTCCGTCGCGCGAACGCCCTCCCGGTCCCGCCCTACTTGAAGTGGACGGACGCCGTGCAATTGGACAACGGCACGGTTTGGGCCGGTAGCACGCGTGGACTGATGTGCCACTGTCCCGGGTGGGCACACTGGCGGCTATTTCATTCGCGCCGTTGGCTGCCGGACAATCATGTCCTCAAGTTGTCGGTTATCAGCAAAACCGAGGTATGGGTAGAAACGGCGGCGGGCCTGACGCGTCTCATTCGCCGCCCCGAGACACTGCGGCACAAATGTGAAGTCGTGCACGACCAGCTGCGTCGGCATCACGTTCGGTTTGGTCTGGTCGGTTCGATCGACTTGAAATCACCGGGGACGCTGCATGCCGGCGCGCAACAACCGGACAGCGACAACGACGGTTTGTGGACGTCGTTGTATGTGGCGGCCGAGTCATTTCGGTACGGGACAACCGGTGACGCGAGTGCGCGGCGCAACGCATGGGAATCGATGCAGGCCCTCATGTTCTTGGAAAAGATCACCGGCGCGCCGGGGTTCGTGGCACGCAGCGTCGTGCCGATTTCCATTGACAAGGAAGGCCAGTTCCCCTGGGAACGCTCCCAGGATGGCAAATGGTGGTGGAAAGGCGATACCTCGAGCGACGAGTTGGACGGCCATTTTTTTGCCTATTCCGTATTCTATGACCTGGCGGCGACCGACGAGCAGAAGAAGCAGATTCGACCGGTGGTGCAACGCATCATGGACCGCCTGATCGACGGCGGCTGGTATTACCGCGACCCTTCGGGACGCATAACCACATGGGGGCGTTGGGCTCCGGAACGACTCAATCAAGATCCGGAATGGATCGCGGAACGCGGCCTGAATTCACTTGAAATCCTCTCCTATTTGAAAACGACGTATCACATCACCGGCGATGCACGCTACGCTGATGCAGCCCGCGAGTTGATCGAAAAACACGGCTATGCGATGAACACAATTCGGCTGAAGATGACCGAAGGCGTGGACCAGGAAGTGAATCACAGTGACGATGAACTGGCGTTTATTGCCTACTATCCGATTCTGCGCTACGAGCGTGATCCCAAGCTCCGCACGATCTACTCGATGAGTCTCGAACGGTCCTGGATCGAGGAGCGACCGGAGCGCAGTCCCTTTTTTAACTTCATCTACGCGGCCTGCCGGCAGGCTGCGGACTGGCCGCATCCGCAGCGGCGGCCGAGCAAGCCAATGATCGCGCCCGGGGACTATGATCGCGGGCCGAGTTTGCAGTGGTTTCGAGAGATTCCTTCCGATCTGATGGAATGGACCGTCGTCAACAGCACACGCCGTGACCTTGGCCGGGTCTTTCTGAACCGGCACGGCCAACTCTGCACGACCCGCCTTCTGCCGGTCGCGGAACGGCGACTGATGAAGTGGAATGGTGATCCGTTCGAGCTGGACGGTGGCACGGGCGGCCGTTCGCGCGAGGATGGCACGTTCATCCTGCTCCCCTATTGGATGGGCCGCTACCATCGGCTGATCGACTAACACAGACGGAGGCTGTGGATTTTCCATCCGGTTTAGTGCAAAATAGTGCTTTCGCGCCGCGGCACGATCAGGTTGCTCGCCGCACGTGCCTGCCACCCACTTGGCCCACCCAGTGATTTCATAGAGGGGAAAAAGACGATGCGCGTCAAACGAGTTGTTTTCAATGCCAGCGAGCTGCCCGAAGCGTGGTATAACCTGCAGGCGGACCTGCCCGAGCCGCTTCCACCCGTCTTGCACCCGGCTACCAACCAGCCGATCGGCCCAGCGGATATCGAACCGATTTTCGCCACCGAACTGATCAAGCAAGAGGTGAGTCAAGAGCGCTGGATCGAAATCCCGGACGAAATTCGCCGTGTCCTGTCGATTTGGCGTCCGACCCCTTTGACGCGCGCGACGAACCTTGAACGCGAGCTGAAGACACCGGCCCGGATCTACTTCAAGGATGAGAGCGTCAGCCCGCCGGGCAGCCATAAGCCGAATACGGCCGTTGCCCAGGCATATTACAACAAAGAGCAGGGGATTCGCCGGCTGACCACCGAGACCGGGGCGGGCCAGTGGGGAAGTGCCCTGTCGTTTGCGTGCAAGCAGTTTGGCATCGAATGCAAAGTCTATATGGTGCGCGTCAGCTATGATCAGAAGCCGTATCGGCGTTCCATGATGCATATCTGGGGCGGCGACGTGACGCCGAGTCCGTCGACGGAAACCGAGGCGGGACGCCGAATCCTCGAACAGGATCCGAATACGCCCGGCAGCTTGGGGATCGCGATCAGCGAGGCGGTCGAAGCGGCCGTGCAGCGCGAGGATACCAAGTACACGCTCGGTAGCGTCCTGAACCATGTCATGTTG
>CAZSOG010000841.1:0-3121 GCA_964607555.1 uncultured Pirellulaceae bacterium
CTTGCCACCCTTCTTGGGTTGCGGGCGCAGCCCGCGTTAAGATTAAGATTAAGATAGCGAGAGTGGCAAGCAGCGAATCGGGGCTTGGTGGGGGATTCCGTGAGGCACGTCGCGCTGGTAATGAGTCTGAACAAACGATTCGATCGCAAGGTGATCGAAGGCGTGACCCGGTTCGTGCGCGAGTCGGCGAAATGGAGCGTGTTCTTGGAAGACGATCCGGCAGCGAAGATTCCCGCATTCGATCGGGGCCACTTCGAGGGCGTGATCGCGGACCTGGACGATCCCAGGATACCGAGGCACATTGCCGGCTTGGATCTGCCGGTGGTGGGTATTGGCGCGATTCGCACGGAGAACCGGTGGAAGCTGGACATTGCCACCGTCAGCACCAACAACCAGCGGATCGCCGAACTTGCCGCGACACACCTTCTGGACCGCGGCCTGCGGCACTTTGCTTACTGCGGCACCCGCAGTCGCACGTTGGATCCGTGGAACCAACAGCGCCGCGAAACGTTCATGGAACGTGTGCGGCAGGCCGGCTACAAGTGCGCTTCCTACGCCGGACGCTACAGTGCGGCCCACAGCTGGGAGCATCTGCAGAACCAGCTGGCCGATTGGCTGGCCAGATTACCCAAGCCAGTCGGGCTCATGGCCGCCAACGATGCGCGCGCGCGCCACGTTCTCGAAGCGTGCCGCCGCATCGGGTTACGCGTGCCGGATGACGTGGCCGTCATTGGTGTGGACAACGACGAGTTGATCTGCAATCTGGCCTGCCCCCCATTGTCCAGCATCGCCCAGGGCACCGGGGAAATCGGTCATCAGGCGGCTTGCTTGCTCGATCGTATGATGGCGCGAAAAAATACTCCACGCACCCACCTGGTCATTGACCCTGTTGCCGTTGTTACGCGCCAGTCGACCGATATGGTGGCCACGGATGACCGTGTCGTGTCCGCAGCGCTTGCGTACATCCGTAATAACGCCTCGGCGGGACTCTCCGTCCTCGATGTCGCCCGCCAGGCCGGCGTGTCGCGCTCGACACTCGCCGATCGTTTCAAACGGATCGTGGGTCGGACGACGCATGAAGAAATACGCCGCGTGCAGCTCGGTATCGCCTGCGAATTGCTCGCCACGACCGATCTCGCCTTGGAGTTGGTCGCGCGCCGCGCGGGGCTCGGGAACGCCCAATACATGAACGCCGTGTTTCGTCGCCGCTTGCACATGACGCCCGGCTGTTATCGCCGCGGTGTGCGCTAACCCGGTGGCCGCATCGGACAAATTCGCAAGCAGATTGCACAAACTCGCAATTTGCAACGATGGCAGGAATTGGTACGATCCGTGGCGGCGACCATCCTCAAAGCGTGTGGCCCAAGCAACAAAAGCGAAGAACGCGTCCCAAAACTCGGTCTCAAACGGGTACGATGGACATCGATGTCCGTCGATGAAACGGAGATACGCGTTGCGCGGGCGATTTCGTGACAGACTCGAGGAATCAGCGCATCGTTCGGTAAACAACAAATACAGCAAGGGGGGCGTGCCATGGGTGCAGTACAGATCGGGCTGAACGCGGAGTTTTCGCGGAGCAGCGACAAGCCGTTTGAGTGGGCGGTGGAAGCGGCCGCCAGGATGGGTTATCCGTGGTTTGAGCCGATGGTCCATTTCGGTCGCGAGCTGATGAGTGAGGCGGGCTATTTTCATACGGTCTCCATGTTCGATGATCCGTTTCGTATCAAGGACGCGTGCGACGCGGCGGGGCTCAAGATTTCCGGTCTGCAGAGTCACGGTCCACTCGGGCGACCGGACGTGCACGGCGAATACATCAAACTGGCGATTCGCACAGCTGCCGAGATTGGCGTTCCAGTCATAAATACGGACGAAGGCATCAAGGCCAAGTGGACGACCGAAGAGGAAGATTTCGTGCTGATCAAGTACACGCTGCGCGAGGCTGCGTTTATTGCCGAGCGACGTGGTGTCAAGATCGGTCTGGAGCCACACGCCCAGTACTCGCGCACGCCCGAGGGCCTCGACCGCATCTACGATCTCGTGGACTCACCCGCGATCGGAATCAACTTGGACACGGGCAACGCCTACCTGGCCGGGCAGGACGTTTACGCGTGGCTCGATCGTGTTGTCGAGCGATTAGTACACTTGCATGCGAAGGACATATCGGTCGAGCATTCCGACGCGGAACGTGGCAAGGTAACCGGCACGCCGGTCGGATGCGCCTGTGGCGAGGGCGTGCTGGACTGGGACCGGATCGTGAAGACGGTTCGCGACGGTTGCCCGCGCGATATTGTGTTCAGCGTGGAATGCGGGACGCCGGAGCAAGCGGCCAAGAGCCTCGAGCACCTTAGTCAGTTCATACAATAACGCAATATCCATGGAGACCAGCATGTCCGCACAATTCTGGAAAACAGTTTGCTCGACCTGCATATTAGTGATCGGTCTGACGTCGTGGTCACGTGCCGAACTACTGATCGGCACGGCGACGACCAGTATCACGCCGGAACTGCCCGTCGCGGTCTCCGGCCAGTTTCCCCTGCGCGTCGCGAAGACCGTCGAGTCGCCGGTCACGGCCAACGTGCTCGCCTTGGAGCGGCGTGACGGCACGGACTCGAAGGATCTCGCGATCATGGTCTCCTGCGACCTGGTCTACATCACGGCGGACGTGCGGAGCCGCATTCGAGCCGAAGTTCACGAGCGACTGCCCGATCTTGACACGTCGAAGATCGTCTTGAATGCAATTCACACGCACACGGCTCCCGTGACGGTGGCGGGCAAGTACATTATCCCCGAGGACGTCATCCAGCCCGAACAGTACGTTCTGCTTTTGGCCGATCGCGTGGCCGATGCGATCACGAAGGCATGGAACGGCCGCAAGCCCGGCACTGTTTCCTGGGGCCTGAGTGACGCGGTCGTGGCATACAATCGGCGGGCGGTCTATGCCGACGGCCGCGCCCAAATGTACGGCCGCACGAACGTGCCGGACTTCCGTGGCCTCGAGGGTTACGAGGACCATGACATCAACTCGCTGTTTTTCTGGAATCAAGCGGGCAGCCTGATCGGCATGGTCGTGAATGTCTCATGTCCGGCGCAAGAGGTGGAGAGTCGTCGCGCGGTCAACGCC
>CAZSOG010000842.1:0-3107 GCA_964607555.1 uncultured Pirellulaceae bacterium
TCCCTCGATTGTATTGAGTTACACCATTCGTGACACAAAAAGTGGCGCTGTCCAACTAATCAGCGAGTTGTACACCGAGCGGATCCAGCATGCCCGTGCAATGCCGCCGGGCCGAAAAGTGCTGGCCGGGCTCCGGTTGTATGATGACGTGTAACGATCGGACAGGTTGGATACCAAATGCCGGCGGGCCCCGCCGTGAGTCAATGCAGTTTGTTTACCGGAGCAACATCATGAATCATGCGAAGACTGGATTCTTACGCTGCCACATGCGCGTACCGTGCGGGCAGGTTTCTAAGCGAACAACGGGAGCGCTATGCAACGATGGCATACCCCCTGGTGGGTTGCCGGCCACCCGCGTCTGGTTGGTCAGTCTGTGTCTCTGCACGTTGGCACTTTTTTACACTCCGTTCGTTTGCGCCGCCGCGCTGCGTCCGCCCTCGGTGCCGCTGGTCGCGTGTGATCCGTATTTCAGCATCTGGTCCTCGTCCGACAAACTGACCGATACCGGCACCGTGCATTGGACGGGCAAGCCACACCGGCTCAATTGCGTGGTTCATATTGACAAGATTCCTTATCGAGTGATGGGCGCGCAGCCGAGCGATGTTGCCGCGCTGGCTCAGCGGCGTGTCTCGGTATACCCGACCCGAACCGAATATGAATTGGCGGGCGCCGGCGTCGCGGTGCTGCTGACATTCATGACGCCGGCACTCCCGGATGACTTGGCCATACTTGCTCGACCGGTGACTTACTTGACCTACACGGTCCATGCCACCGACGGCAAGCCACACGACGTGCGCATACAGTTCCGCGCCGCGGGCGAAATCGCCGTGAACACGCCCGACCAGCTGGTGGACGCGAAGCTGCAACAGCACGGCGACCTGGCCACGGCCAGGATTGGCTCCGTGGACCAGCCGATACTGGCCAAGAAAGGGGACGACATCCGGATCGATTGGGGTTATTTCTACGTTGCCGTTCCGCGCGCGTCAGGAACTCGGATCGCAATCGACTCGCAATCCAACACGTTGCCGGCCGCGGGCGGTTCCGTCGCGGCGGAGGTGACTTTCGACCTGGGTCGCGTGTCGATCGAGCCCGCATCGCGCTGGCTGATCCTGGCGTATGACGATATTTACTCGATCCAGTACATGAAGAAAAACCTGCGGCCGTACTGGCGCCGCAACGGCTGGGAAGCCGCCGATCTGCTGCGGGCAGCCGCGCACGACTATCCATGGCTACGGAAACGCTGCCTGGCATTCGACGACGAGCTGATGACGGACCTGGCGCGTGCCGGCGGCGCCAACTACGCCTCGTTATGCGCGCTGGCCTATCGGCAGTGTTTCGCGGCCGGAAAGTTCGTGGCCGACGACGATGGACAACCACTGCAATTCTGCAAGGAGAACAACTCCAACGGCTGCATCGGGACGTCGGATGTGTTTTATCCGATGTCACCGCAGTTCTTGTTTTTTGGTTCCACGCTCACGAAGGCGTTTCTCGTCCCCTTCATGAACTATGCGGCCTCCGATCGTTGGCGATTCCCCTTCGCGCCACACGATCTGGGCCAGTACCCCCACGCGAATGGCCAGCGCTATGGTGGCGGCGAGCAATCGGAAAAGAACCAGATGCCGGTCGAGGAGAGCGGCAATCTGCTGCTCCTGATGGCCGCGGTTGCCCGGATCGACGGTAACGCGGATTTCGCCGCGCGTTACTGGCCGCAGCTGGAGCGATGGGCTGCATTCCTCAAGGCGAAGGGCTTCGACCCCGAGAATCAGTTGTGCACGGACGATTTCGCCGGCCATTTGGCGCACAATGTCAACTTGAGTGCCAAGGCGATTTGCGGCCTGGCCGCGTTTGCCCAGCTGTGCGATCTGCGCGGCGACAAGGACAGGTCAGCGGAATATCACGCACTTGCCCGGCAATTCGCCGCGCGCTGGGTTAAGGAGGCGGACGACGGCGACCATTTTCGTCTGGCCTTCGATCGGCCCGGCACATGGAGCCAGAAATACAATCTCGTCTGGGATCGAATTCTCGGTCTCAATCTGTTCCCGGACGCGGTCACACAGAAGGAAATGGCCTACTACCGCAAGGTGCAGAATCGCTATGGACTGCCACTGGATAACCGGTCGACCTACACGAAACTTGATTGGGTCCTGTGGACGGCCACGCTGACCCGGAATCGCGCGGATTTCGAAGCACTCGTCGATCGGGTCCTTGCGTTTTTGAACGCGACCCCGGACCGCCGTCCGATGACCGATTGGTATTTCACGGACACGGCACGCCGGCGCGGTTTCACGGCACGGCCGGTCGTAGGCGGCGTTTTCCTGCAGATGCTGTACGACAGGCAGGTGTGGAAGAAACACACGCGACGTGAGAAGACAAAGGCCGGCCACTGGGCCCCCATGCCGAAACCACCGCGCACCGTAACGCTCGTGCCGACCAGCCAAAAGCAGCCGGCGACCTGGCGTTACACGACGACCAAGCCGGCCGGAAAGTGGTTCGCGACCGGTTTTGATGACGGCACCTGGGCAGAAGGCCCCGCGGGATTCGGAACGCGCGGCACGCCCGGCGCCGTCGTACGCACGACTTGGAACACGAGCGACATCTGGATCCGCCGCACGTTCCAACTTGCGGCCGCGCCACGACAGCGGGTCGCCGTTCGGATCCATCACGACGAGGACGCCGACGTGTTTCTAAATGGCAAGCGTGTCGTTCGCTGTCGCGGTTATACGACGGAGTATGACACGTTGGAAATCCCACCCCAGGCCTTACATGCCGGCCGCAACGTGCTGGCGATCCACTGTCACCAGACCACCGGTGGCCAGTATATCGACGCCGGGATCGATGCCATTGTACCGGCCGAGTGACGTCACCTTTGACGCCGTCACGTCGCACGTTGCCGCGTTTGAGCGCTGGTCGGTTGAACACTCGGGACGAATCGATTCTTCAGCTGGTTCCGGCTTCGTCGGCGTTTAGCGAAGTGCAAGTCGCACGAGGTCGTATAAACGCTTTTCGATCGAGAAACCAGAAAGCGAGAAAGGCAAGAACATTGGGGTGCGAGCCCATTTCGTGTCACATCGCATCGGCCAGATGAGGCGGCATTTCTCGGGTCTTCT
>CAZSOG010000843.1:0-3103 GCA_964607555.1 uncultured Pirellulaceae bacterium
GCCGAAGGCATTTCAAGATGAGGTTTTCCGATATTAGCGAGAATTAGCGTCGATTCGTGTTCTTTTTTTTCTAGTCCGTGAACAGCTACCGACAATGATTGTTGACGGTTCGCGTCAATCGGGGAGAATGGAAGGAGGCAAATGGCGATTTCAAGCCGTTTGCGGAAGCCAGTGGACGTCGCGATGGAACGTCAGGGGCTTTGGAATTGGGGACGGGTTTGCCCACCATGCAACTCGTGGTGGAGGAGGGACCGAATCGATGCGTTTGCACAGTCGGAACATCAGATTCTTAGGCTGCCACATGCGCGCACGAAGTGCGCATGTCTCCAAGCGAACAACGGGAGCGCGACCGAAGGAGGGCGTACTCCGTTGTGGGTTGCGGGCCTCCCGCATCGGGCGTGCCATGGCCGCCCGCCGTGGCGTGTCCGTTGGAGCCGTCGGCGTGCCTGGTCTGATTGGGGGCTTGCTTGTGCTCGGGCTCGCGATGACTTGGGCGTGGGACGCCCGTGCGGAAGTCATCACGTTAAAGAGCGGGCTACAACTCGAGGGCCGCTTGAGCAAGGTCGCGTCCCTGAACCAGAATCCGATGACCCCCTTTACCCCCACGCCGAATGTCGCGGTGACCAAGATCGTGCTGTTGGACGACGGGCTGCGGCGAACGTTTGTGTCGAGCAACCAGGTTCGAGCGGGCGGACTTGCGCCGGGGGACGATGCGGCGCTGATCAAGATCCGAATCCCGAAACGCGTGGCCCAGGGTGGGCGGCGCATATCAAGTGTTGGCCCGATCCTTCAGGTGACGCCGTTCGACGCATATGGGAATCGGATTTTCAGCATGCGCGGGCCGCGCGGTCGTGTGGACGTGATTCAGGGTATTACGGAAATCACGCCGTTGTATGCCAAAGTCCAGGGACTGGTGGCACGCGGGAATTCGTACGGCTGGGACATGCGCATCAGCACGGCCTCCATTCCGCGGCCGACCCTGACGCAAATCCTGTTGCATCACATCGGTCAAGCGAACATGCAAGATCGGCTGCGCGTGGTCACGCTGTATATCCAAGCTCAGCAATACCAGAGCGCCTTGAAGGAACTGGATCGGATTATCGCGGACTTTCCCGACGTCAAGGATCTTGGGAAGCAGCGGCAGCGTCTGCTCCAACTGCTGGCGACGGAGGTGATTGACGAAATCAAGTTGCGCCGCGACGCGGGCCAGCATCGTCTGGCGCGCGCCCTGTTGACGAACTTCAAGAAGGAGGGCGTTGCTGGCGAACTCCTGGTTCAGGTGGGCGATCTGTTGGCGGAATACCAGAAACAGGAAAGCCAGGGCAAGAGAGTGCTGGCGCTGCTTGACGGGCACCTGAAGCAGCTCGCCGATCATAAGGACCACGCGTTACTGGTCCGCATCTGCGACGAGCTCAAGGCGGAACTCGATCTGAACAACCTTGATCGGATGGCGGATTACCTTCGGCTTGCCGATGACGATAAATTGACAGTAGATCAAAAGGTGTCGCTCGCGATCAGCGGCTGGATCCTTGGCAGCGGCGCCGGGATCGAGAACCTTACCGAGTCCCTATCGCTGGTGGAAGTCCGCGATGCCGTGCGTGAATACTTGCGCTCCTCGGTGCCCGGTGAGCGTGATGGGTACCTGCAGCACTTGCAGGAACTGGAGGGAAACACGCCGGCGAATGTCGCCAAGATCATCGCGCACCTGAAGCCACCGGTGGCGACGGAATTCGCGCCCGACGGGACCCCGGGCCTTGTGACCCTGACCGTGCCTGGGGTCGGCGCGCAAGCGGAATTTCGCTACGTCGTGCAGCTGCCGCCGGAGTATGATCCGTATCGCCGGTACCCGTGTATTGTGACGTTGCATGCGGAAGGCGCGACGGCCCTGGCGCAAGTCGATTGGTGGGCCGGACAGTATGACCCGGAACGGCGCATGCGCATTGGCCAGGCCACACGCTACGGTTACATTGTTGTGGCGCCGCAGTGGATGCGACCGAAGCAGTCGTCCTATGAATATTCGTTGACCGAACATGCCGCCGTGTTGAACACGCTCCGTGATGCCTGCCGGCGCTTCTCGATCGATACCGACCGTGTGTTCCTGTCCGGCCATTCCGCCGGCGGCGATGCCGCCTGGGATATCGGCTTGGCCCATCCGGACCTTTGGGCCGGCGTGCTGCCCGTCGTCGCGACGTCCGGGAAGTACGTCTCGCGGTACTGGCCCAACGGCCGCCACTTGCCCATGTACTTCGTGGGTGGCGAACTCGATGGCAATGAGATCGCGACCAATTCACGCGACCTGGATCGCTACCTGCGCTATTCCGGATTCGATGTCATGTATGTCGAATACCAGGGCCGTGGGCACGAGCATTTCCACGATGAGATTCAACGCATGTTCCAGTGGATGGCACTGCATCGCCGCGATTTCTTCCCCAAGGAACTCGAATGCGTCTCGATGCGTCCGTGGGATCAGTTCTTCTGGTGGTTGGAATTGAGCGGGTTCCCGGAACGATCCATGGTGCTGCCTGCCAGCTGGCCCAAGCCCAAGGCGAAAGCGGCGCGGACCGAGGCCCACATCACGAACAACAATAACATTTGGGTCCAGTCGGCGGCCACCACGGTGACGATCTGGCTGGCACCCGAACTGGTCGATTTCGACCAGCGGATCGCGGTCAACGGCCGCAAGATCGATGTCGTGCCGAAAGTCCAGGAGCTCCTGGAAGACGCCCGGACACGCTGTGACCGCCAGCATCCGTTCTGGACCCACATTCAACCGCCCGTCGGACGCCGCCGATAAATGACCCAGAACGTTTTGCCAACGTCACTGCGCGTCCTTGGTCAGCAAACACCCGGTGATGAACCAGCCGTCGTCCTCGCTCTGTACGTAGATGCCGGCCGGGCCCAGGTAGCGGCGCACCGCGTCAAACGGAGGCATCTTGGTGCCGTCAATCTGCTGCTTGCGCAATACCCCCTCTTCGTCGGGGGCGAGCAGCCGGTTCAATACCCTGCCGAGTATCGATTTGGCCTCCGGCATCTTGCCTTGCCGGATCAGCTCGTAGGTCGTCCGATAGGCCTCATCCGTTCGCGAAAAGAACCGGAACGCATC
>CAZSOG010000844.1:0-3102 GCA_964607555.1 uncultured Pirellulaceae bacterium
ATAAGATCATGTGGGGTTCCGATTGGCCGCGGACGATGGTCGATTTCACGTATCGCCAGACTCTGGAATGCGTCCGCAACTCCCCGCGGTTCGATGCGACGATCAAGGCAGCGACCCTCGGCGACAACGCGGCGCGGCTTTACTCCCTCAAACGGCCCGCAAGAACCCGCAAACCCATTACCCTGATCACGGAGGGCTGATAAGCTGCTAGCGAGGTTTCAACTCCAACCAACTAGCGCGAGGCTTCCGCTTCTTCTGGGCCTGAGAGAATATTGCAGTCTCTTCGCCCGGGCCGGATGGAGAATCCCATCGGGACGGCTGGACTTTGCCCCAAAAACTTGTCTCAAGTGCAATGAATTTCCGCCCATAAGGTCTCTAACGGCGAGCTCAACCACCCAGCACCAGCGACAGCGACAAGATTGCATTGAGGAACCAGAATGCCTATCGATCCGACTGACGAACGGAGGACGCGACTGCAATTCTCGGTCAACTCCATATTGGTTGCCGGTGCGATCACGGTCTGCGCTCTTGAGGTAATGCGTGCGACGGTAATGATGACGTTGCCCTACTTCGTGGCGTGGTTTGCTGCTTGTTCGACTCCCGGCATGGTCTATGGATATGCAAAGCGTGGTTGGCCGGGTGGCGTGCTTGGTGGATTGATAAGCGGTTCAATAGGAGTTGCGCTGCTGTTCACGACCTTTGTCCTGCAGTTGGAGCTCGCACCGTAATAGACCCTCCCCTCAAAATGAGCGTGGGGTCAAGGTGTACGTTTTTCTTTTTTCCGTGACGCAACTGGGGTCTTGCTTTGCCGTCAGGCGATACGAGTACGACACGGTCGGGTGGGATCGAAGGCGCACCGCGAAGGCAAGATTCGTTGGTCGTTGGGATCAGGTCCCTTCATTCCGGACATGAACACTCGTGCAACGCATCGCGGTCGAGCTGGATCCCGTGACCGGGCCGCTGGGGTACGATGGCGAAACCGTTCTCGAATCGGACGGGTTCTCGAGCGAGTCGATTCCATGCCAGGTCCGAGAATTCCATGTAGACACATTCGGGCAAGCTGGCCGCCAGATGCACGCCGGTTTCCATGATCGTGTTCCCCAGGGCAACGGGGATGCCGAAATCACCGGCCAGGTGTGCCGCGGCACGTGAGGCGCTGATGGACCCGTGGACATTCAGTACGTCCACCCCGCCCGCCTCCAGCAACCGCCGCTTGCCCGAGAAACCCAAATACTCGCCCGTATTAATTCGCGTAAAGGGAAGCGCGGCGCCAAGCCGCGCGTAACCGGCATAGTCTTCACGCGTTATCGGGTCTTCGATCCAGAAAATATTGAAGCCCTCGTCGCGATACTGATGCGCCCGGCAAATCGCTTCCTTCGGTGACCAGGCTTCGTTGGCGTCGACCATCAAATTGACATCTCGCCCCATCACATCGTGGACGATTCGCAAACGGCGCAAATCCCATTCGGCGTCGGGATGCCCGACTTTCACCTTAACGGCCCGGAACCCCATCCGTTTGAAATCGTCAAGCCGCGCGCGGAACTGATCGTCATCTAGTCGAAAGTCCAGCGTGCTGCCGTAGGCGGGAACGCGCTGCTGCGTACCGCCGAGCAGTCGGTACAGCGGCAGGTTCAAAGTCTTGCCCATCAGGTCCCACAGTGCGGTTTCGATGGCCAGCGGCAACGCGGCCGCGCCGACATTGCCGCCGCGCGGTCGCGTGATTCGCAGCGCCGCGCCGAACGGGTTCGCATTGTTCAACATTGGCCAGGAATCGTATTCGAACCGCGCTCGCAACTGAGCGAGCGCCGGCGTCGGCGACCCTTGCTGCAGCTCGAATCCGACACCCACCCGACCATCATCATCTTGCAGCTCCAATACGGTGAGCCAATGGTCCTGGAACCGCACCTGGGAGTCCCCGATCGGCAAGGGCAATCGCAAGTGGACGCGATGCAACGTGTAGTCGGCGATGTTCATTGCGGGCCTCCATCCACATGAATAGCCTGTCCGGTGATATACGAGGCCTCGTCCGAGGCCAGGAACGCGCAGACTTCGCCGATTTCCTGGATCGTCGCGATGCGTCCCAGGGGAATGGTCCGGCTGGCCGCGTCGTAAGCGGCCTGGGAATCGGGCGAGCTGCTGGCCCACTGTTCCATCAGTGGAGTCAGCACGGCTCCCGGACAGACGGCGTTTACGCGAATACCATCGGTCGCCAAGTCCAAGGCCAATGCGCGAGTCAGTCCGATCTGGCCCGCTTTGGTCGCCACGTAGCTTGCCGCCCCGGCCTGTCCGCTCGTGGCCACGGCACTGGACATGTTGATGATCGTCCCGCGTGTCTTGCGCAGATGCGGTACCGCGAGCTTGCAGCCCATGAAGCTGCTGGTAAGATTGAGTCGCAGCAGCGCTTCAAAATCGGCGACGCTCGTGTCGTCGATCGACATCTCGGGGGGATGCCAGCCCGCGTTGTTAACCATGCAATCGAGCCGGCCAAAACGCTGGACCGTCTGCTCGATCAACGCGCGCAGATCTTCTTCTCGAGTCACATCGGTCGGCACGAACAAGGCCGTGTGGCCGGCAGCGGCGAGTTGTTTTTCGGCCGCGCGTCCCGCTTCCTGGCCACGAGCGGCCATGACGACCCGCGCGCCATGGCGGGCAAACACCTCGGCACAGCCAAGTCCGATCCCTTTCGAGCCACCGGTGATGACCGCCACTTTGTTCTTGAGTTTCATCAGCGTCCTCACGTGGTTCAATCTTAATCTTAATCTTACTCTTACTCGTAATCATAACGCGGGCCATGCCCGCATGGCTGTAGGCTGTAGGGTTTGCGAACTAATCGGACAACGCCACTTTTTGTGTCACCAATGGTGTAACTCAATACAATCGACGGAGTTACGCCCCCGCCCACCTCGTGTGGGTGGCGGCCGGATACCGACAGTCCAAGCATTGACAAACCAATAGGCAAGATAAAGTGACGCTGTCCACCTAAGGTTTCGGGAAAAACATGCGCGCACGGTGCGCGCATCCTGCAGCCTAAGAATCTAACGAGGCGCTGCCTCCAACCAACTGACGCACGGCGATGCATTGGAGACCTTCGGTCGCTCCCGT
>CAZSOG010000845.1:0-3097 GCA_964607555.1 uncultured Pirellulaceae bacterium
ATATCGGAAAACCTCATCTTGAAATGCCTTCGACTTTTCTACGACCGGCCGGATTCATGTTGCGTGTTGCAGACTTTCTAGGGCAGTGTCATTAGTGTTGATCAGTGAAGATTAGTGTTCCTTGATCGCAAGTGTCGTGAACGGCTACCCCGTTTTTGTACGGCGCTGGACCGTCCGCGCGTTCCTTGCGCCCACGGATCGAGCCACACGGATGAGAACCCAAACCGAGCCGGTAAGCGTCACGCGTGTCGATTTTCACTCGTCGTCGTGCGGCAAACCGCCAATGACCTGGCAGATCCAATATGCTCCGCCTCTGAGGTATTCATCAGGCCAGTCCCTGGCGCCCCGCGCACACCTGCCGCCCCTACCGAGCGGTCTAGTCCGGGAAGATCGCTTGATTCTGCACTCCACGCGCCCGCACCCCATCCATTTTCCCGCCCCCGCCGCGGCACCAGCCTTGATTTACCCATCTTTTCTATATATCCTATTTATCGCATCTTTTCCGAGCGATTATTTGTTGCGGATGATAGACGGTGTTCAGCAGGCAGGGAAGATGCGGTGTCCATCGAAAACCGGCCATGATTCGCTCAGACGACAGGAGAAGACCATGCTCACGAAGGTATACTCCAGGCGGTTAGGTTCGTCCAAATGGACCGTGAATTGGCGCGGCCCGTTCTCCCGTTGGTCGAACTCGCACGGGACATTTCAAAGTGGCGGCGGCATACTTGTGCTGGTAGTGTTGGCCGCGACGACGCAAACGGGTTCCCCGGCGGAGAAGCCGCTCGTATTATGGCCGGACACGATCGACGCGACGGTGAAACAGGCGGTGCGGTGCGAGCGACGGCCGTTCGGGTACACGCCGGCGGAGATGGCCAATTTTCCGGGCCGGGTCCATGGTCTCGACTACGTCAATCGGCTATTTCGTGATGTGCGAGGCATCACGGAAGAGACGGATCGTGTGGCGCGGGAGATGCTTGACGGGGGCTATGAAGGCTCGTTAAAAACGGCGTTCGCGATCCTTGGAGCCAGCTGGAATGCGGGCGACATCGGCACGGCGGCGGCTGAAATCACGCCGGCGGACGAGGCTTCAGCAGCCGTGTGGAAGCAGTTACCAAAGGACATTCACGCAGCCGTGGAAGAAGTCGTTCGCGGTCTGGACGCGGCGTGGCCCCATGTGCGCAAGTCATTCGACTGGGACGCTGTCGCGCGCCGCGCAGGGGACTCCAATATTCCCAATCTGGGCACAATGCAGATCCTGGATCTCGCCGCCGCGCCCTGGACTCGCTTCGGGCAGTGGTGTCCGGAATCCTTTGCGGCATTGAATCGATTCGATGCGAACGAACTAGCCACGGCGGGTGCGATCGTGTCGGTTTCCGCGCGGCGCGCGATTGCCGATCTGTGCAAAGTTAGTCTCGATACCAAGCTACCTCAGTTTGAAGCGTGCGTGTTGAACACGTCGGTTGGCACGGTCCGGATTCTCGGGCGAGGTGACAACCGGTACCAAGGCGACGACGCGGTCGTGATCGACCTTGGTGGCAACGACCGATACACGGGGCGTGTTGCGGTGCCACGATCGCTGCGGTCGCCGGTTGGGTTGCTGATCGACGTGACAGGGAATGACGTGTACGACGGTCGACGCGAGCCGGCATCGATCGCATGTGGCTTGTTTGGAATTGGTGCGTTGTTTGATTTGGGTGGCGACGATCAGTATTACTGCCAGGATTCGGGGCTTGGATGTGCCTGGCACGGCATTGGGCTGTTGGTTGACACGGCGGGCGACGACATTTATTCAGGGCATGCCTGGTGTCAAGGCGCGGCGCATGCGGGCGTCGGGTTGCTGGATGACGAAGCGGGCGACGATCGCTATCTTTGCCAGATGGAGTCACAGGGCCTGGGCGCGACGCTCGGCATTGGCGCATTGGTCGACAAGGAAGGGAACGATCAATACCACGCGTACGACAATGAGAACGGGCGTCGCATCACATTTCCGTCATCACAGACGAGGTCCCATGAGGCGTCGATGGTGCAAGGGGCCGGGTACGGTCGGCGCGCGGATGGCGCGGACGGTCGCAGCATGGCAGGCGGCGTTGGCGTGTTGGCTGACGGGGCCGGCGATGACTCGTACTACGGTGGTGTCTTCAGCCAGGGGATCGGTTTTTGGTGGTCGTGCGGCATGCTTGCGGACATGGGTGGCAACGATCGCTATCGCGGTGTCTATTTTGCGCAGGGTGGCGCGGCGCACTTTGCCATCGGTTCCTTGGTGGACCGCGACGGGAATGACCAGTACAACGACCGTGGGATCCTCGGTGATTCACTTGGTGCCGGCCGCGACGGCGCGATTGGGACGTTCGTCGACGGCAGCGGTGACGACGTCTATTACATTCCCAAGCAATCCGCCGGTGGCGGTGACATGAACGCGATCGGCCTGTTCTGCGATCAGCAAGGGCGTGACACGTATCATCCATCGGGGTATTCGAATCTGGGCGGCGCGTCGTACCACTCGCGCGGCGAGTATTTTCGCAGCCGGATGCCGACCATCGGCGTCTTTGTCGACCTGTCCGGGCAAGACATCTATCCGGGCTACGGGCAGGTCAAGAACAACGCGGCCTGGTACCATCAATCCAGCGCGATGATCTGGGGTTATGGCCTGGACACGGAGCTGAACGCGCCGGCCGAGCCGGCGCGGCAGGCGGCCAAGTAAGGGACACATGTCTTACGGTTCTTCCGGTAGCGGAACATCCTGCCAGCCCGCGCGGCCGAGTTGAAGATCACGTTCGGCGAACTCCCAGATGACGACCTCTTTGTGTTCCAGAATCTCCGGCGTCACGTTCAGGGTTTGCCGCACGCGCGTCGCGGCGCCCCCGTCGCTGACGATAAAATCAACCGGCGCGCTCAGCGCGTTGGCCAGCAGCGAAGGGAATCCGGCCGAGCCGGGGATGGGTTGTTTCTTGGTTGACGCGGCCACCGTTGCTCCACGCGGTCCAACGCCTTCGGTCTGGATACGACCAAGGGACGCGGGCTCCCGCAGCTGATAGATCCGGCTGAAGCTGTCGCCCAACAACAGAAAGCGCGCTTCCATCGGCGTGTCAAGCAAGTG
>CAZSOG010000846.1:0-3087 GCA_964607555.1 uncultured Pirellulaceae bacterium
GTTGCCAAGAGTAGATCGAGCGAGTTGAGTTCATGACAGGGTGCTTCTCGGCATTCGGATCGTTCATTCCAACTGGCGCGTGGCCCGACTTCCGTGCCGCCTCGTCACCGCCGGGTTTATCCCGGCGGAGCGATGATTCTGCACTACACGCGTCCCACTCCCGCGCACCTCCCGCCCCCACCGAGCTCGACTCGGTGGAGCGCATGACTTTGCACTACACGCCACCCGTCCTCTTATACTTACCCACAGTGCGTGCGTCGCCGCGTGCCAGTCAATGCCGCACAAGGGCCGCGACCGCATTGAGTTCCACTACGTGTCACTTCCACTTGCACTTGCGTTGTCCGGGGATACGATGCTCACCATGACAGTCCGTGCACACCTTATCTTTCACTTTGCCGGTGAGCCATTCCGCGTGCTCATCAACGTCGATCTTGTCGCGTGGATGGCATTTCATGCACGCGGCTTGAATTGTGTCACGCGGGTACATGATCTCGGGTGGCGTGCCGTTCCCGCCCGAGGCCCACGATTCGTCGGCGATATGCGCGTCACAATTGCCATGGCACTTGGCGCACCCGATATTGGCGCGTGCGTGCGTCATCGCGAGTTCTTCATCCGACATATTCAGATGGCAATGCAGGCAGCGGCTGTTGTCCGCCACGGGCCCCGCGTCCGGATCGTCCTCCGGCCCGTCGTCCAATAACAGCGGCGGCTCATCGTCGAGCATCAGCGGCTTGTCGTCGCCAGGCGTACCCTTGGAATCCGTCTCCGCCGGCACGTCGCTCGCCGAGTCACTCTCTTTGTCTCCGGCCGGCGAAGCGCCGGCAGCGATCGCGGGCGCCGGCGCGGACGGCGTCACGGATGGCGTCACGACATCCGCTGTCTTGGGCTGGTCTTTCCCGGTCGCCGGCGCTGCCGGTTTCGTGTTTACTGTCTGGGGTTCTTCGTGAGACGGAGATACCGATGGAGTCTGGGAAACGTCAGCGGCTGGTTTCGCCGCGCGCTCGGGTTCACTCGGCCTGGTCGATTTGTCCGTGTCGATGGTCTGTCCTGCATCGGCGCGCGTCCGTTCCTGGGCCACCGATTTGCGCTGCGCCACTGTCTGTCCGGCCGGTTCACGCTGGCACGCGGAGATCAACACCGAGAGACCGCACCAAGCAAGAATAATCCGCGAACGATGCATGAATGTCGTTCCATGAATACAAGATTCAAACGTATTCCCAATTGCGCAACCAGCGGTAGTTCGGCGCCAGCTGCGCCCACATTCGATTGCCGGCGCGCTGCAGTTCGGCACGTTGTTCGACATCCATGGTGCGTCGCTCCGTGACCGCTTTAATGACGTTGTCCACTTGTTCCAAGCTGTTCATCCCGGGTATTGGGATGACGGTATTCGTCAGCAGGATATAGCGAAGTGCCAGCCGTGCCCGTTGGTTGTCTTTTTCGCGATTGTCACGAAACAGCGAGCCGGCGCCGAACGGCTTGATCCCGAATGCACCGACGTCACATTTCTTAAGGGCCGCGAACAGACTGTCTTTCGGCGCCCGCTTGCTCATGGTCGTGAACGGGAAACAGACGACATCGATCGCCGGGAAATACTCGATCATGAACTTGATCCAGCGTCGATCGTGCGACGAGAAGCCAACGAATCGCGCTTTGCCCTGCTCTTTGGCTTTTTGCAATGCCTCGACGATTTCGCACGACGTATTGAACGAGTGTCTTCCGCCGGGTTCGAAGCATGTGATCCGCCACAGATCGGTGCGGTCCAGATTCGCCGCCAGCAGCGTTTCGTCCAAAGCTTCGAGCAGTTTCTTGGCGGTTCGGTATTTCTCATTGCGCACTTCGTGGCCACAATGCGAGCAGGCGAGATACATCTTGTCGCGTCGTCCCTTGAGCGCTTTCGCATCCCGTACCACCTCGCCGTTGGAGCACGAATCAACGTAGTTGATCCCCGCATCGATGCAACGGCTGATGATTTCGGTACGCTGTTGGACATTGCTGCGCGAGTGACCGCCCAGACAGACGGCGGAGAACATGAGGTCCGTCGAGCCCTGTCGACGATACTCCATATTCTCGTTGTAGTTCAGGATATTCGACGTCGTCCGGGGCGTGGTTTGCTCGGCCCGTGCCAGCCGCTGGACGCCGACGGCCCCAGCAACCACACCCGCGGCCACTCGCGCGCCGTCACCAACAAAACCCCGCCGTGTCATTTCGTGTCCGCTCATCTGGTTCTCCCTCGCTCCTGAGTGTCGTCGATTCGCGTGCGTTTATTTTTCCGAAAACAGCGACTTGATCTCTTCGTCAGAAAGTGCCCGGTCGTAGATTCGAACGTCGTCGATCGCACCCTGAAAACCGCGTCCAATCTGGACATCTAGCGTGCTTCCGGTCTCGATCGGCCAAAGATCGAGCAGACCAATGTCATCGATTGTCGCCGACCCGCCATCCAAGTAGATCTTCGTGCACTTGTAAAGGTCGGGCGGGTCACCGCCGGTGATCACGGCGGCGACCTGATGCCACTTGCCATCATTGATCTTCTCTTTCATATACAGGTAACCGCCACTTGGAGTGACGCCAACATGTCCGCGAATGAACCGCATGATCCACATTTTGCCGGCATCATCTTCACCCCAGGAAACGAGGTCGCCGCGTGCGCGATTCGTCTTGATCCAAGCAACTATCGTCCGAGGTTGAATCCCCGTGACGCCCTTGTAGCCGCTGATCTCCACGCGATCATCCTTGCCGTCCAGTTGCAGCGCGCGACCGATGCGGCCGGCGACGGACCCTTGGGCGAAGGTCAAGTCGCCCTTGAGAGTTCCCGCATGGCCGTGTCCGGAAGCGTCCGCGGCGACGGTGCCGGACATTTCATCGAACTTCCACCAGCCGACCAGGTGCGGGGCAGCGCCGGGACGGGGCGTGTCGGCCGCGACCGGAGCCTTCGGGGCACCGGCGGCTGCCAAGGCCAGATAGACGCCGGCATGGCGATGGCCATGCTCGAGACTCGACCTGGCGACCGGTTTGGCGAAGTGCGGCGGAGCGACAGTCGAAACCCAGCGATCCGCGTCGTCCAGCATCAGCAGACGCATGCTCGAAATG
>CAZSOG010000847.1:0-3085 GCA_964607555.1 uncultured Pirellulaceae bacterium
AATCGGATCGGCCGACCAAGACGCAGTGAGATGTTTGTCAAATGACATGCGGTCACGGTACGGTGTTGGAGCGCGACCGTCGAGACGGGCTGTTGACGGCTCTTGACGCATGCGAAGAAATTCCCCATGTGGTCGGAGCTGGGTTGGACGCGCCACGCGTCGGCCGGCAGCGGCTCTTCCGCCAGTTGTTCCGCCGGCTTGCCGTAAATGCCGCCACGATTCACCATGACACGCCCCTTGTCGCCGATGAACATGATGCCGTTGCGATTGAATGCCGTGATCTCCTCCGGCACGTCTTCACCAAACAGCCACTTGACTTGTTGTGGTGTCGTCGCGACATGCTTGTCGACCGTGCCGTAGATGCGTCGGTCATTCAGCGCGGCGAAGTAGAGCAACTCGACACCGTTTGGGTAGCGCATTCGGGAAAAGAACCGGTCGGCCGTATTGTAACAGTTCGGGCGACCCTGGTTAGGAAAAAGCCCGCGCGCGTCAATGCTCAGCGGTCCGGTACGTTCACAGTCCATGCCCCAGTGCGCGATATCCACATGGTGATTTCCCCAATCGGTCGTGATGCCACCGGCATAGTCATACCACCAGCGAAAATTCGAGTGCGTTCGTTGCACGCAATAGTCATGCACGGGAGCCTGGCCCTGATATAAATCCCAATCGAGTGGTTTGGGGACAGGTTGCGTCGGGAACGGGCCCCCCTTGGTACTGTAGAAAGGCAACGCCACCCACACTTGTCGCAGCCTGCCGACGCGTCCATTGCGGACCAACTCAACGGCCGTTTGGAATTGTTTTTCGCTGCGCTGTTGCGTGCCGACTTGGACGATCCGGCCCGTTTGCGACACGACCCGGCATAAAATCTTGCCTTCGTCGATGGTCAGCGTCAGCGGTTTTTCGGCATAGACGTCCTTGCCCGCCTTGCATGCCGCCACATTGATGCGTGTGTGCCAATGATCGGGCGTTGCGTTGACGATCACGTCGACGTCGGCACGCGCCAACAATGCGCGGTAGTCCTGATAAAGGTCGGCCTTCGGCGCGAAGGTTGCCTTGGCCCGCTCGGCGTGACGCATGTCCGCGTCGCAGACCGCCACGATGTCGCCGAAACGAGCCGCCGATTGCGCGTCGGCCGAACCGCGGCCGCCGACGCCAATGCAACCAATCAACGGTCGATCATTGGCCGAATTCGATGCGCTCTCCGCCGCGCTCGCCGCCACTCGATAGCCAGCCAACGTCGTGCAAGCCGCCGCCCAGCCCGCGCCCTGACGAAGAAACTCGCGCCGATTGCTGTTATACTTTGACATAATCGTCTCCTTCGAACCTGAGTTTTGCCGACCTACCGGCGCGGACCGAATCATCGAATACACACGTGTCCGACCTCAGCCACGGAACTTCCCCCGCATTGTACGCCAACGCCTGCTCCGTTGCAGCAACCCGAATCCAAGTTCCCCCTTTTTCCCACCCTCACCCCTTGTGGTATACTGCCATCGAATCCCTCGACAAGGATCACGCGGCGAAAAACAGAAAAGTCAACGTTTGAGGAATGGACAAGATCTATCCATGAATGACACTCGACCATCGCGTCCAGACAGCGAACTGCCTGAATTAAGCGAGGCGGAACGGCAACGCTACGCGCGTCAGATCGGTCCGGGCGTTCTCACCGACACCGGGCAGCGCCGGCTCAAGGCGGCCCGTGTGCTGGTGACGCGCGTTGGCGGGATGGGTGGACCGGCCGCGCTGATGTTGACCATGGCGGGAGTTGGCCGCATCGTCATTGCGCACGGCGGTAATCTGATTTCACCCGATCTGAATCGCCAGGTGCTCGGCGCCGAACCCGGGCTCGACCAGCCGCGCATGCCGCACTTCGCGGATTACTTGCGATCGATGAATCGGTTTGTCACCGTGGAAGCGATCGAGCATGAGCCCGAGGACGTGGAGGCAGTCGAGCTGGGACGCTCATGCGATTTGCTTTTGTCGTGCGCGCCAACGTTTGCAGAACGCTTGCGGTTGAACCGGGCGGCAATGACTTGCAATATTCCCGTGATCGACGCGGCACAATGGGGCATGATGGGAACCCTCATGGTGCTACGTCCCGGCACGACCGCGTGCCTACAGTGCGTGTATCCGGAAGCACCGCCGTTCGAGGAACTGTTTCCCGTCGTCGGCGCGATCTCCGCGACCATCGGCGCAATGGCTGCGTTGGAGGCAATCAAGATCTTGTCCGGCTGCGGCCGGCCCGCGTGGGGCGAATTGCTGACGTACGATGGTTTTCACGCACGCTTCAATCAAGTTCCCCTCCGCCGCAACCCGCAATGCGTCTGTTGCAGCGGTGCACTCTGATCAACGTGGAGAAAAACGCGATGAGAATAACCATCGAACTCATGGGCCGAAGCTACCACACGGCGGAACAGCTGCCAACGGAACTGAGTCTTCCGGACGGCGCGACATTGGATGACGCCGTGACCCAAATCAACCAGCATCTCCCAGCCGAACACCCCTTGCCACAAAGCTGTTTGCTGATCGTTTCCGGAAAACACCTGGGCACGTTGGGTGCACATGACCCCACGACACTCAACGAGGGGGACGATGTGATGCTGGTCGCGCCCGTCGCGGGCGGTTAGTAGGAAGCGACCTTTTCTTTCCAGACACGACGTCTGATTCAACCGCCGCGTGGTGGATGGCCGATCGCGGTCGGTATCATCCGATTTAATGCCGGCCGCTTTGCCGGCGGGACCAACGCCTGCCACGTCGTTAACGGCATGACACGTTGCACGCGGTGGTCCGTTTCGAATCGTAGCGTGACGATTTGTTGTGGACGAACAGGAAACTCGTACGCTGGTCCACCAGAGAGCGTCCGCGGATGGCCACCGACCAGATCCGTGATGGCCGCGGAGCGATGGGGGATTGCCAGCCGCAACGTTGCATGTCCAGCCTGGCCCAGGCATTCCATCAATCGCACCTCAACGTACTTACCTTCGCGCCGCACTGCTTGGATGATCACATTACTCGACCTCTGAATGAAGGACTGCGATTCGACTGGCGTCCCGCCGGCCGCGACGACCGCCGCCCCCCCGCCCCCCCC
>CAZSOG010000848.1:0-3079 GCA_964607555.1 uncultured Pirellulaceae bacterium
GTTGCCAAATCCACACACGCCGCGTAACAAGAAGGTGCTGGAGGCCATCAAGAAATCACTTGCGGAGAAACCAGACAAGACCGCAATCCATTTATACAAATTCGATGCGGCGTTCGCGGAGCTGCACAAGGTCGATGCCCTGGCGATCGCGCGGCATGACGTAGAACAACTTAAGAACCTGCCCACCCCGCCGCCGGCCCCGAGCGTTTCCAACTCGCCGAAAGAGATCGCCGCATTCGTTGGTGCCTTGACCGAGAACGCGGAATCCGCAATCTCGAAAGTTCACGTCGACACGTTGGTGGCGCGCGATTACGACAACGCGTTTCCGACGCTGATCCGGAAGCTGATGCCGGTCAACCTGGGAATCAAGGGATTCGTGTTGGCCGCGATTTTTGGCGCGGTCGTCAGCTCGCTCGCTTCCATGTTGAACTCGGCTTCCACAATCGCGACGATGGACATCTACCGCAAATTCCGTAAGAACGCCAGCCAATACGAACTGGTCTCCGTCGGGCGGGTCTGGGTCGTCGTTTTTGTCCTGATCGCGATGTTGATCGCCCCGTTCTTGGGAAGCCCGGCGTTTCACGGCATATTCACCTACATTCAGGAGTTTCAAGGGTTTATCTCACCGGGAATTCTGGCGATCTTCATATTCGGTCTGCTCGTGCATCGAGCCCCCCGTGCCGTGGGAACCGTGGGTTTGGTACTGAACCCGATACTCTACGGCGCGCTCAAGTGGGGCCTGCCCAAGGGCTGGACGATTTCATTCCTCGATCGCATGGCAATCTGTTTCTTCGTGATCATGGCCGTGTTGGCCGTCATGACAGTCATTATGCCGCTGAAGAAACCGGTTGAATTGCCGGTCAACAAAGACATGCGGATGGAGACGTCCAAGAGTGCCTTGGCGTTCGGTATCATAGTGATCATCCTGACGATCGCGTTGTACGTGGTCTTTTGGTAAGCGTCTTTTGGTAAGCGCGCACGAAAAACCCCTCGCAGCCACCGAGGCGCGCGAGGGGTTAACGGAAAACTTGTTAAGAGACTTCAAAAATCTGGCACCAGCAACTCCGCACACAATACACGAATCCGCTCACCAGCGCCCCGTTGGGCCGAGTCGGCACGTCGAACAACCAAGACTTCGGTTCGTCGCATGCCGGCACCTCGAATGCGTGAACTAGATGCCGTGCCGGGCAAGAGTGGTTCGGCTGGCCGCAGTCTTGCCGCGCCGGTGCACTCACACGTAACCAAACAGTACTTCTCATCTAAAGGAGTAAAAGAAGTGAAACACCACAGAAAAACGATGGTTGAGAAGTCGGCCCCTCGGCCACTCCTCACCAGGCGATGCCCGGTGGATTCTGCATGGTCGCCCCTCCTGAAATGAGTTTGACAAAGTGGGCGTTAACGGCTGCCGGATCGCAGCCAAGTCTCATAACATTATAGTCTACTCTATCGCCTTGGAACTTGCACGAAAAAAATCATGAATGCTGGGAAACAATGCTCCTGGACCGCCACATAAAAGGATCAGTTAAAATCTGCCTGTTGCGTGTCACATGCGGCGCTTCGGTCGTTGCCATCTCGGCTGTTTCCGCAACATTGTTTTCCACACGAAAGTCATGCCGCCGTGAGCCGGACACTTCCCGCAGATGAAAAACCGACCGATCCGACCATCCCGTTCGCACCAACGCTCGGTCTTTGGGATGCCATTAGCATCATTATAGGCATCGTCGTCGGGACGGCAATATTCAAATCACCAACACTTGTATTTCAAAGTGCCGGCGGGCCGTGGGCCGCCATGGGACTCTGGGCACTGGGTGGTGTCTTATCGCTGATCGGCGCGTTCTGCTACGCGGAACTGGCGACGACGTACCCTCGATCGGGAGGGGATTACCATTACCTGACACGGGCCTACGGGCGCCCGATCGGGTTCCTGTTCGGATGGGCCCAATTGGCCGTGATCCTGACCGGCAGCATCGGTTCGATGGCCTACGCGTTCGCCGACTACGGCGTGCGATTGTGGAACCTGAGCCCCGCGGCCACCTGCGGGCTGGCCGTTGCGGCGATCGTCACCCTGTCGGCTTTGAATCTATTGGGCATCGTCGTCGGCAAGGTCACGCAGAACATACTCAGTCTGATTAAAGTGGTCGGCTTGCTGGGCATCGTGGCCGCTGGTCTTTACAGTTCCTCGAACGGTATTCCGGCCGCCCCGACGACGATGCACACCGCCAGCTTCGGCTTGGCAATGGTCTTCGTCCTGTACGCATACGGCGGCTGGAACGACGCGGCGTTCGTGGCGGCGGAAGTCCGCGGCCAACGTCGCAACATGCCGCGTGCCCTGATGATTGGTGTCGGACTGATCACCCTCATCTACCTGCTGGTAATCGCTGCGTACCTGATCGTTCTGGGCTACGACCGCGCCTGTGCCACGCCCACACCGGCCACCGACGTCCTGGAGGCCGTCATCGGTCCCTGGGGCGGTAAGGTCATAAGTCTGCTCGTGATGCTTTCCGCCCTCGGCGCCATCAACGGCCTGATCCTGACCGGCTCACGCATCTACGCGTCGCTGGGCGCCGATCACCAACTGTTCAGCTGGTTGGCGACCTGGAACGCGCGGCGCGGGGCGCCGGTCGCCGCGTTGGTCGCCCAGGCGGCCATCGCCGTGGCGCTCGTGCTTGCCGTCGGCACCGTCATCGGACGTTCAACAATCGACACGTCACTTCATCTGTTGCATCTCCGTGGGCTGCCGTGGGATCAGTATTTTGGCGGATTCGAGACGCTTGTTGCCGGCACGGCGCCCGTGTTCTGGGGCTTCTTTCTGCTCACCGGCGTTGCGCTCTTCATCCTGCGCGTGCGGGACCGTGGTCGCGTGCGGCCGTTCTCCACGCCCTTCTTTCCGCTGCCGCCGATCTTGTTCTGCCTGATGTGCATCTTCATGCTCTACTCCAGCCTCGATTATGCCGGTGGGCTCGCGATCATCGGATTGCTGCCCCTGGCGATCGGCGTTCCGCTGTATGTCGTAAGCCAATATGGGGGCTAACCCCAGGGAAATGTACAGCCTTGCCAGGCGGCCACGATGTCCAGCGTG
>CAZSOG010000849.1:0-3064 GCA_964607555.1 uncultured Pirellulaceae bacterium
GGGGCGGAATCGCACTGCAATTACGCCAGACCGCGCTGGCGATTCCCTATCAGGTCGCCATCGCGCCGATGGATTCGGCGCCCGAGTTCCTACGCGGTCTGCGGCGTGCGAGTCGCATGCTCAAGCAACTGGAAATCGAGGTGCTATTGGCCGAGCGTTTGCATTGTTGGCGCACCATGCACCTGGACCAATTACGTTGTCAGATCGAAGAACTTGACCTTCTGTTGGACGCATTCTTCCAGACACTAGGGGCCGCGAAAACACGTTAATCCGCGCTAACCCAGCAGGGGACTCGCGCAGCCCGATAAAGGCAAGAATATGGTTGGCAAGAATATGGAACCAAGCTCTTCTTGTCGTTCAGTCTTCATGTTCAACATGCTCACGCAAACTGCAAAAAGAGACAACCACGAATCGACACCAATATGAGACCAGAGAGACAAAAAAGACGGCGTTGTAACGGGACGGTTGTGAACCTATGGGCGGATTATTCCTGCATGCGTCCTTGGCTTCTCATGCGTGCAATTCGTGGTTCCCGTCCCCCCGCAAGATGCATTCCCGTTTCACGCCGCGTCCCCACTGAAACACTGAAACACTGAAACACTGAAACACTGAAACACTGAAACACTGAAACACCGAAACACCGAAACACCGATGCCCTACGCCGAGCTGCACTGCAAAACGAACTTCTCGTTTCTCGAGGGCGCGTCGCATGCGGACGAGCTAGTCAAGCGGGCCAAGGTGTTGGGGTATTCGGCACTCGCGGTAACCGACCGGTCCACCCTGGCTGGGATCGTACGTGCCCACCGGGCAGCCAAGGAACATGGCCTGAAACTCATCGTCGGCGCGGAAATTCAGTTGGCCGACCGGACGACGCTTGTATTATGGGCTCCCGATCGAAAGGCCTACGGTCGATTATCACGCTTGCTCACGACCGGTTGTCGGCGTGGCGCCAAGGGCGAATGCTGTTTGGAGTGGACCGATGTGGCGGAGCACGCCGAGGGTTTATTGGCGGGATTGGTGACCTCTCGGGACCCGGCGGTGATTGCGCCGGTCCAGGAGCGCGACGGGGGGACGCCGAATCGGGATGGAACCGCGCGGCCGGCGTCCCTTGCCGAAGTCATGCCCTCGCGCCACGCTGCCAAACGCCGGGCTGGACACGGGTCCCTGCCGGCCGCGCGAACGGGCCATCGGTTTCGCGAGATCTTCGGCCCGCGTGGTTACTTGCTGGTCACGGTCCATCGCGGCCCGGACGATGTGACCTGGATTCAACGGCATCGACACGCCGCGGCGCGTTGGAACATGACGTTGCTGGCAACGGGGGATGTGCATTATCACATTGCGGCACGGCAGCCTTTGCACGATGTGCTGACTGCGATCCGTGGCAATGCGACGGTTGCGGAGATCGGACGCCGCCGTTTTCCGAACGCCCAGTATCACTTACGCACTTTAGACGAATTACGGGCGGCGTTCGGCAATGCCCCCGAGACGCTGCAACGGACGCTGGAAGTGGCCCGGCAATGCCACTTCTCACTGGATGAACTGCGGTATGAATATCCCGAGGAGCTGGCACCTCGAGGGTTGGAACCGTTCGAGTATCTGCACCAACTCGCGTGGCGCGGCGCGCGCAAACGATACCCTCGCGGTGTTCCCGAGAAAGTGCGGCACTTGCTGGAACATGAGCTCGGATTAATTCAGGAACTGCACTACGAGGCGTATTTCCTGACGGTCTGGGACTTGGTTCGGTTCGCGCGTCGGCGCGACATTTTATGTCAAGGACGCGGCTCGGCGGCGAATTCCGCGGTCTGCTACTGCCTTGGGATCACGGCGGTCGATCCAAGTCGGATGGATGTACTTTTCGAACGGTTTGTCAGTCGCGAGCGTGATGAGGCACCCGATATCGACGTCGATTTCGAGCATGAACGGCGTGAAGAAGTGCTGCAGTACTTGTACGACAAGTACGGTCGTGAGCGTGCGGGGATGACCGCGGAGGTGATTCGCTACCGAACTCGGTCGGCGATCCGCGATGTTGGCAAAGCGCTCGGGCTATCCTTGGACCGCGTGGATGCCTTGGCGAAGCAGGTCGAAGGCTATACTCACGAACCCGAGCTCCCACGCCGGTGCCACGAGGTCGGGATCGAGCCCACATCTCCGATCGGCTTGCGCCTTGTGCATTTGGTCAACGAGCTGACTGGATTCCCACGTCATTTATCTCAGCATGTTGGTGGCATGGTCATGACACGCGGGCCGTTGTGCGAGCTGGTCCCGATCGAAAACGCGGCGATGGATGGCCGCACCGTGATTCAATGGGACAAGGACGATCTCGACACCTTGGGGATTCTAAAAGTTGATTGTCTGGCGTTGGGCATGTTGACCGCGATTCACCGCTGCTTTGATTTGGTGGCCCGGCACGACGGACGCCAATTCACGCTCGCGACGGTTCCACGGGAAGATCCGCGCGTCTATGCCATGATTTGTCGAGCGGACACGATGGGCGTATTTCAGATCGAGAGCCGTGCACAAATGAGCATGCTGCCACGGCTCCAGCCCCGTTGCTACTACGATCTGGTAATCGAAGTGGCAATTGTGCGGCCGGGCCCGATTCAGGGCCAGATGGTACATCCCTATTTACGCCGGCGGGCCGGGCAGGAGCCGGTGACCTATCCAAATTCGGCCGTTCAAAAAGTGCTGGAGAAGACACTGGGCGTGCCGATTTTTCAGGAGCAGGCGATGCGTTTGGCGGTCGTCGCGGCGGGGTTCACGCCAGGCGAGGCGGATCAGTTGCGGCGCGCGATGGGCGCGTGGCGGCGGCCGGGCGTTATTGACCAGTTTCGCCAGAAATTGCTCGACGGCATGCGAGCACGCGGCCTGTCGCGCTCGTTTGCCGAACGGCTGTTTCAACAAATTCGCGGGTTCGGAGAATATGGTTTTCCGGAATCGCACGCCGCTAGTTTTGCCTTGCTGGTCTATGTGTCGGCATGGTTGAAGTGCTATTATCCGGCTGCGTATGCCGCCGCGTTGATTAACAGCCAACCGATGGGGTTCTACGCCCCGGCACAGCTGGTCC
>CAZSOG010000850.1:0-3061 GCA_964607555.1 uncultured Pirellulaceae bacterium
GGGACGGTGGTTGTTCACTATTGGAAAGTGCACCCAACCAACGGCCGTTAACCGAAGACGCCATGCGGGGCGTGCCGTGATCGCATGACTCGCTCGACGAGCAGCACTCCCATGGGTCTTATACGACTGATCGGACCGATCCGTCCAGAGAAGATGCGCGGTTCACTACGGACACCACCACGAACACGTCGAGGACGCGGGAAATCAGTTTACGGTGTACAGTACTCTCCAGGAGGGTGAGTGGACCAGTCAACGATCGAAGCCAAGGAACTCATATCAATGAATCGACCGACTTGCTACAACCGCCGCCAATTTGTGAATCAGCTGGCTGGCGGCGCTGCCGCGACGCTCGCATTGACTAGCGTGGCAACCGCTGAGATCTCGCCAAATCGCCCACGCTACCCAATTTGCTGTTTCGCGAAGCCCCTTCAGCACCTGTCGTTTGACGATTTGGCCGAGCTGATGCAACGCCTCGGATTCCAGGGAATCGAAGCCACCGTTCGCAAAGGCGGGCAAGTGGCTCCGGAGCGTGTTGAAGACGAGTTGCCAAAACTCGTTGCAGCGCTGCGCCGGCGTGGACTAGAGATCACGATCATGGCGTCCGGCATCAATCGCGTCGACCAGCCGCTGACCGAGAAAGTGCTCAAGACGGCAGCCCGTTTGGGGATCCAGCGGTACCGATTCCAGGCGTACCATTATGATCTATCCAAACCGATCCAACCCCAGCTATCGACGTTTGGGGCGGCCTTGCGCGAACTGGCGGCCATGAATCGCGCGATCGGCATCACGGGTCTGTATCAGAACCATTCGGGGACGCGGTATGTCGGCGCTCCGGTGTGGGACATTTATCAGTTGATTCACGATCTGCCGCCGGCGCAAGTTGCGATCGCGTTTGACATTCGGCATGCGACCGTGGAAGGCGGATTATCCTGGCCGATCGAATTCAATCTGGTCCAGTCGCATCTGGCCATGGTTTACGTCAAAGATTTCGTGTGGGAAGGTCGCAAGCCGAAAAACGTACCGCTCGGACAAGGAGCCGTGGATCCGAAGTTCTTCAAGATGCTCAAGGCGACGCCGTTCGCCGGCCCGGTGTCGTTACACATGGAATATTTTGATCACCGGGACCCGGCGGTCGCCAAACAACGCGAACAGGCTGTCGCCAATGATATGGTCACGCTGAAGAAGCTACTTAGCTGAATCGATGGCGTCCGGCGTGGTAGTGCAAAATCATGCGCTCCACCGAGATAAACTCGGTGGGGGCGGGAACATGGTTGGGGCGTGGGCGCTGGAGTGTGGAACCAGACGATTTTCAAGAGGAATGAACATGATTCACAAAATGTTGATTTGGACGGCCGTTCTTTCCGCGGGCTCGGTGTTGGCGGCCCCGGCATGGGCGGCCGGCACGCATGCCGCACGACCTAACATTGTCTATATTCTGGCCGACGATCTGGGTTGGAAAGACGTCGGTTTTCACGGCAGCGAGATCAAGACACCGCACTTGGACGGCTTGGCCGCCGGCGGCGTGCGGTTGGAACAGTTCTACGTGCAACAGGTCTGTTCACCGACCCGGGCGAGTTTCATGACCGGACGTTACCCGATCCGGGAAGGACTTCAGGTCGGTGTCATTCGGCCGTGGGCCGATTATGGGCTGCCGCTTCAGGAGCGTACCTTGGCGCAAGCCTTGCGCGCTGCCGGGTACTACACGGCGATCACCGGGAAGTGGCACCTGGGGAACTGTGACGTGGCCTACCTGCCGACGCACCGAGGATTCGATCACCAGTATGGACACTATGTCGGCGCCATGGACTACTTCACCAAGACCCGCATGGGCGGGTACGACTGGCATCGCAACGACCGGACGCTGCGCGAAGAAGGCTACACGACGAACCTGATCGCCGCCGAGTGCCGGCGGATCATCGCGCAACACGATCCACGGCAACCGTTGTTTCTTTATGTTCCGTTCCAGGCCGTCCATGCACCGCTGGAAGCGCCCGAATCCTATATTGCACCGTATGCGCACATTGAGAATAAGAAACGACGCACGTATGCGGCGATGACCACGTGCATGGACGACGCCGTGGGACAGATCGTGAAAGCACTTGAGCAACGTGGGATACGTGACAATACGCTGATTCTTTTCTCCAGCGACAACGGTGGCCCGGAACGCTGGGGCGCTGACAATGGGCCGTTACGCGGCCAGAAAGGGACCTTGTACGAAGGGGGCGTCCGCGTGCCGGCGTTCGCCAACTGGCCGGGTAATCTGCCGGCCGGCACGGTCCGCGACGGCCTGATGCACATGGTCGACTGGTACCCGACGCTGGCGACACTCGCCGGCGCGTCGCTCGATCAACCGTTGCCGTTGGATGGCAAGAACATGTGGGACATGATCGCCAACGGCGGGCCCTCGCCACGCACGGAGATTCTGCATAATCTGGAGCCAACCCGCGCCGCCATCCGCGTCGGCGATTGGAAACTGGTCCGCCACACACCGCAAGCGGCGCCCCGCAAAAAAGGGAACCAACGAAAAGGAAAAAAGAAGGCGCGGGGGACCAAACGGATCGAGTTATTCAATATGGCCGAGGACCCGAACGAGACAACCAACCTGGCCGACACGCAGCCGGAAAAAGTGCGCCAGCTGCTGGCGCGACTCAAGGTCTATGCCGCCGGCGCCGCGCCTCCCAAGCAGACACCGATGCCCCGAGGCTTCAAAGCGCCCGCCGTTTGGGGCGGCGACCGATAAGTCGGTGTCAAAAAATAAGTTGTCCGTTTCGATGAGATAACGCCTAACGCGAGCCTGCGCCCGCAACCGAAAACGGGTGGCACTTTCCTGTGCCAGTGAGAAGCGGAGACGCACTCGTCCAATAAGCAACCAAGGACTCGCGCCCACACACTGGCAGAGCCAGTGCCACCCGGGTCGTAAAACATGCGCGCACGGTGCGCGCATGTTACAACCTAAGAATCTAAACGGTTTTCCACCGAGACAAGCTCGGTGGCGACGGGGCGTGTGAGAGGGATGCGTGAGGGATTCCTTCTGCGTCTAAACGGTTTTCCACCGAGACAA
>CAZSOG010000851.1:0-3054 GCA_964607555.1 uncultured Pirellulaceae bacterium
ACCACCCTACGCGCCGACTCGGTATGGGCCCGCCCCTGGACCGGCGGCCGGCGCGACGCCCCAGCCGTACCCCCGACAGGGCCAGTACCCACTGCCGCCAACCCATGTGGATCGGACCGCGACTCGGCCGGGAAACTACGGTTCGTACGCGCCACCTGTTATCCGCTGAACGCCCGGGGGGCACGGGCCTACCGGAACGAATTGGTGACGCGAGCCCTGTCGCGCGCATGTGCATGATACCAACAAACACCTAGCGACACGGATACTTATCATGACCCGACACTTCCTTGTCATTGCGGTGGGATTAGTCGTTTGCATGACCGGTTGCAAGCCGTTTGCAATCAACCCCATTCACTACGACTTGACCGACAAACTGCCATGGTTGAATAAGCAAGCACAGGAATATGACACGCCGGATCGCATTGTCGCGATTTGGACGGACACCGTGTACCAACAGGTCGGCGCCGCGCCAACGCGTGGATTCGGGGGGCGTCTGTATTTCTATAACAAGAAGGGCGATGTGGTCCCCGTGAACGGACAGTTGATCGTCTACGGATACGACGATACGCAGTCCCAGGAAGCACGCCGGCCGCAACGTAAATATGTCTTCACGGCCGAGCAGTTGACCAAATACTATAGCAAGTCGGATATCGGGGCGTCCTACAACATCTGGGTTCCTTGGGAGCCCTTGGGTGGACTCGAAAAACAAATCACGCTCTTCCCCGTCTTCGTCGACAAGTCCGGGAAAATGGTTCGCGGTAGCTTCGTGCAGACGCGCCTGCCCGGCGAACGGATCCCGAGCGACCAGGAACGGCGTGGCTTCTACACTTCAAAACATCAAAACCAGCCGATGCCGGTCGCCGCGGATCCCAACGCCCAGGCCGCCAGGACCGTTCAACCCGCTGGATTTGAAACACCCGTTCCGGGCCCTGCCGGCGCCACCACCAACAGCTCGGCCAACCTTCGCGTCACGACCATCCCGTTGCCACGTACGTTGTCACGGAGAATGTACCGCGAGCCGATAACGGCCACACGCGACGTCAACGTGCCGCCCATGTCGATGAATCAACCGAGCGGTATGCCGCAACCTGCAACCAGTTGGCCTTCGTCGCTCACACCCGCATCGACACGCGGCCCCTTTCCGCCCGCGGTTCGCGGCATGCAACAGCCGTCGTCTTTTGTGCCGAACCCACCAGGCAATGGGCCCGCCAATATGGCAACACCCACTCAAAAGAAAACCGCCCAAGTGATGCGCACCCCAGGCGCTCAGCAACGCAATGAGATGTCGCGGCAATGGCTGGGACAGACCGGCTTCACTGGGGTTGATCCGCAACACTCGGTTTCTGCTCAGTCGCGGGCTTGGGCGCGGCAGGATCCACGATCAGCTCGTTTTCAACCTCCCAGATTCCGGGTTCCAACCGTACCAGGTTTTCAGCCAGCGTACGGGCGTGCTCCGTTGGAACGTGGCCCTTTAACACCACCCGGCCGTCCTTCAACTCCAACCCAATCGGCACCGCGGTTTGTCCCGATCGCGCGATGATCTTGTTCAACCGCGTTGACACCGCCTTAATGGCCGCCGGGGCCGCCGACGCAACCATCTCGCGCCGTACCTGGGCCAGCTCGGCACCGAGCCGCAAATGCGTGCGAATCGTCATCTTGTTAGCCGAGTTTTGTCCACTGCGGCCAAAGCTGTTGCGGCCAAAACTGTTGCGGCCGAATCCGCCCATGCCGTAGCCCGCGGAACCAAGTCCAAACCCGCCGCCGATGCCCCCGAGTCCGCCAAATCCGCCAAGCGTTGAACCGTTTAAGCCCCCACGCCCCGTCGCACCGGTCGCTTGCCCGAATACTCCGGCCGTCCCCGCCGATGCGCCGGCCGTGTTTTGACCGATCGATTGGCTGCCGCCCGTGTACTTGCTGAAATTGCTCTGGAACCGGCTGCTCAAAGAGAACCCCGTCGTGCTGACCCCACCTGCACCGCCGGAATTGCTCAATCCCGCAAACCCGGCCGTCGATGAACCACTGGCGTTGTTCGGCAACCCGCCACCTTGTTGTTGCGCACAGCAAAACGGCGCAAGCAAGAACACTGTCAATGCTACCAACCCAATCGATAGATGACGCATCGGTCCATCTCCCTTTCTTGGTCCGGCAGCAATACGTCTGTCGGACGGCCCCCAGGTCCCATTTTTTCTGCTGTAACTCGGCCAGCGGCTGTGGTGGCGCTGCCAACGTCATCGACATCACGGACCGGATCACTCAATTGTCGTCGATTCTTTGCCGATTGTCCAACCGAAAAACATAGAATATAGCTCTTTCGGACCGTTCGTCATAACTCCCGAGAGCTACACACAAGAAACGAACAACCGTCCCATCATGGCAGTTTTCAGGCGTTCGTTACCAGTATTGAACCCCAAGATCCCACGCAGGTGCCGTAAATTTGTCGGATAACACCCACGATCTGGTGCCCGGCCTGGAGAGCAGGCGCAAAGAAAGGACGTACCGTTGGGTCGCGGTTGGGAGACGTCGAGAAGCCTTGCGGGCGCGCGACCTTGTGACCCTCATCGACACCGTCTCGGTAGGGCGCCGATCCACTTCTTCGACCGGCGTGGACGCCCATCGCACTTCTTTGAAGTGAAGGTCAAGACGCCCAGAGATAATCAAGACGCCCGGCGAAGAAAGACGCTGCGCATGCCGCGGCGCAGGTTCCCCAGCAATCCCTCAGCGCGGTCCAGAAACGCGATCGTTTCGGACTTGTCCTTGGCGTGTCGAAATGGAAGATACTCTGACCAGATGCACTCACCGTCGATCTTGTAGACCAACTTCTTGCCATAAGGCGTGTTCGACATTGACTTGGTGACCACTGTCGTGCTCCTCGGTACGGCTAGGTACTACCTCCCTTGTTTGTCGAGTGCATCCTGCGTCCGATAGCTCCGTAGTATCACCTAGTATCGACGGTCTGAAATGATGACGTGAGTTTTCGGACAAGTTGCGGATTGTACCGGCGGACAAGATCGTGACGGATCTCGCCGAGTGTGTGGCATGACATTTGCCCTGGAG
>CAZSOG010000852.1:0-3051 GCA_964607555.1 uncultured Pirellulaceae bacterium
GGCTCTGGACTGTTAGGGAGGACTCTGTGGCTTGACGGCAACGATGATCTTGGGCGTCTGATCAGCCGGCGTCTGGTCGCTCCAGATGAACCATGTCGCGTCTTCGAGCGTCGCGTGCCCTGGCTGGATGTGCAGCCTTTGAAGACGCTCCGGGATCTCGTCCAAATAGTACGAGAAAGGCAACCCGGTCTCCGGATCGCATGCGTTGATTTCCACCGCCCCCGAAGCCAACGCGTCCAGTGAGGGTGGCCACCGGTGATGCGTCAATCGCCACGCTTCCAATGCCAACGCAATTCGACTCATGCGCCGCGCGGTTTCAACATGGGCGATGGTGTCGAAGACTTCGTCCGTCGGTATTTGCCAATACTCTCCGGCCGCCGTTGTATCCTCCCACTGCGATATCTTCTGATAACGAAGCCCACGGGCCGTCCGAGGACTCAAAACCGCCCGAGACATAATTGGGATCACGCCGATTGGCTGATTTTGCCGGAGCATCTCAAGAACCTGCTGGACGTCGTCCTGATAAAAACGGCTCTCCTGGTTTACAAGTCGCACCAACCGCGCGGATTCCCAGGGCATGCCAAGACTGATCCAGCGATGAAGTACGTGTAACGCGCGGATCGGCATGTGCTGGAGTGAACGCTCCTCGCCCGCCGCGAATGCCAGGGCCCGATAGTAGCGGTTCTCAGCCCAGCGGCGATTGTAGCGTGGCAGTGTCTGCTGCAGCCGTTCGAGTCGCTCCAGCGCGGCGCGGATCCGTTCCGGAGTTTGGCCCGGGAGCCGCGCCCAATAGGTCATCCGAAACAGAACCGTGGCCTCGACGTACCAACCGCCTGGCAGCGGATTCGGGTTTGCCGTGTCGGCCGACCCTTCGCGCGCATGGCGCACCACGTGTAAGATGTCAAAATAACGCTCCAATGCCTGGTCCAGCTTGCCGTCGGATTCCAGTTGCCGTGCCGATACGAGCAGCAGCTTGATCATCCGACTCCGCCCCTGGAAATCCAGTCCGCCCAACCCCCGATCGGCGTGCCGATCCGCGATGGCATTGAGTGGCTCGAGAAATTCGCGTGCTTGACTTGCCTCGACGGCCGTTTCGAGCGAACGCGAGTTGCTGTTCAGCCACTCACGCTCGGCATCCGGCAACGGCCCGCGCAACATGCATTGGTCGGGATGCTCAATCCCGGCCAGGACCAGCCAATCACCTTGCTCGGGATCTGGAAACGGTGAAATCGACGTGGCGGCTTCGCGATACAGATTTATTGCGCGCGCATATCCGGTACGCTCGGCCGGCGTGGCGATGCGTGGCGGCGAGCCCGGCTCCACGTACGGGATTTCGGTCCAACGGAACACGGCAAACGCCGCGAACAGCATCGAGCCGGGAACAACCAACCAGGCCACCGAGCGGCGGCCAACACGCCAGCCTGCCCGCTCGACCAGCCAGTCGTTCGCGTACCGCCAACTGGCGACAAGCAAGACGAGCGGGATCGGTACAATCGCCCACATGCCCACGCGCAGTTGCAGCATGGTCACCGTCCAAAACGCCAACAAATAGGTCGTCACCAGCGTCAGCACGCCGGCCATGATCACGCTACGCATGCGTAACGACCAGTATTGGCCGGCCGCGTAAGCCAAACACTCCCAGAAAAGGCAGTACAACAAGAACCTGGGCACCGCCATATGCGGAGACGCGTAGGGGTCAACGTAATACGAGATGTGCACGACGCGCGCCAAATAGATCGCGAAGACACCGAGCCAAATAATCACCAGTGTGATAAACAGCAAGATGCTGCCCCAGAATATCTGGCGGTTTATCCAGACGGCCGAGCCTGACGCGCCGTGCTGCGCCAGGAAGCGGTATTGATGCCGGCGCTGGTCGTCGCGAAAGACACTGAGTCCCAATTGGCCGCCGATCAGGACAAGCGGAACGATGAGACTCTGCAACCATCGATCCGGAGGACGAATGGCGTATATGAACAGAACGGCACCCACGTAGATCAGGCCCGCGTACGTCAGCGTGCGGCGACTCGCGCGAAACTGCTGCCAGAACAGTCGCAGCCAGGTCGGATAACGTATGTCATCCTGTAACCGCCCTCGTTCCGCCGGCTCGGCAGGCCGAACGGAACGGCCCGCCGCGCGTCGTTCACGAAGCCAACGCCGGGCGACGAGCCCGTCCGCGATCAAGAGGCCGACGATCAGGCCGAGCCGGTTTGGCCATGGCACGATAACAAATAACCAGCGTAAATGATCGGACAGTGAAACGCCGACAATCCGCGGCAGTGTGCCAAGCACAACCGCTGTCACCTGAAGAAACAGGAACGCCGCGAGCCCTGCCATGATTGCGGCACGAAGGGGGCGTGATGAAAGCAGCGAAAACAACATCCCCCACGCAAGCAGCTCGAGAATGGCAACTCCGGCCTGCATTGCCAACTCGCTCGAAATGTCGAACTGCCATGGCGGGGACGCGTTAACACGCCAGAGCATACCGGCAATCATGGTCAGACAGACCATCAGAACGATCGAGCTGAGCACGCCAAAGCCAAGCGTGCCGAGAAGCAGGTCGCGTCCGCGCACCGGGAGTGCACGCAGTAAATGCCACGTTTCATTTTCACGCTCACCGGCGAACGAAGTCGCGCCCACGCCCAGTGCGTAGAATGCGACCACCAATGCGGAAGCCAAGATCAGGACTTCGCCCGACTCGGCGGGGTCGATGTCGCCTGGAATCAATGTCAGCAGCCACGCCTGTAACAGCACGCCCAGCACCAACATGCCGAGCCAGAAGCCACGCAACTCCCGGTAGTGCTTCCAGACGACGCGCCCCAGTTTTTTTCCGTTCATGACACGACCTCATGCGCCGGATCCTCGGATTCGGATTGCCTGCCTTCGTCGCCGACGTACGCGATGAAGATCTCTTCCAACGAAGGCGTGCGGACGTCCGCGTCCACGACGCCTTGCCCCGTCGGCACCAACTCCGTCATCTCGTCGTCCACGCCGGTCACTAATAACTGAAGTTTTGCATTTTCTCATGTCAAGCCCAAAAGTGCCGTGATATGT
>CAZSOG010000853.1:0-3049 GCA_964607555.1 uncultured Pirellulaceae bacterium
AATGCGTTTCTGTTTCAGCCACGCGTTACGCGTGACGAGATTTCCGATCAAATGCTGACTGATCTCGTGGATCGAGTCTTCGACGGGTCCGCCGTGGCCGTCATGTTGAGCTTGCTACGGACGTCCGACATAGATCCGGCCGAGTTGGCGGAACTGCGACGGCTCATTGCCCGCAAGGCAAAGGAGCGTTCTTGATGCAAACGCTCAATATTCTCGATGCTGATTTCTGTTTGTGCGTGACGATCACGCTCGCGCATTTCCTGTGGCAAGGATCGGTGATCGGCATGGCCCTGTTTGCCGGCACATGGTGCCTGCGCCGTGGGTCCGCCAATGCGCGCCACATCGCCGGGGTTGCCGCTCTGCTGCTCATGCTGGCATGTTTACCGGTGACGTTTGTCTTGGTGCGAACGGCGCCGCGCGTGCCCACGGAAAACGCGAACGGGCTGGCCGCGCGATCCACCGTCGGGCCGAATGGCCCACTATTCGAGTTACCGCGTTCCGAGTCGGTGGCGGGCGCCGATTTGGTTCCGCCGGAGACCGGCACGACCGCCGTGACCAGGCAGGGCACCGTGCATGCAGCGCCCGCGCGGTCGGCAGCCGAGGCCGTGCGTACACTCAACGCCAAGTGCGTGAAAAAAACCGTCGGCCGGCACTCCGAACTTTCGAGTGCAAAAGAACTCGCCCTGCAAGCGCATGCCAAAGCCGCGGCGATCGACAAGCTGTCGCGATTCTACATTCGCGCTTATTACGGAGCGCAAGAAAAGACGGTGATCACGGATCCGTCGAAGGGCCCCTTGGAGACATTGAAACGTGCGTTGGACGAGCCGGTAGTCGAGAAAGACTGGTACCGTAGTGATTCGACGTTTGCCTGGGACGAAAAACACTTCCTGATTGGCGACCGAGAACTCTCTCCGGCAGATCGTCGTCACACCAAAGCACCGGCCTCCGTCCAAGGGTTTGCCTTCTGCCAATGGGGGCGGCCGGATCTAGCCGGCGAGCGATACGAACGCGCCGATCGGCCCGCGTACCATGTGCTGCGTGGCAGCGCCGCGGCAATGTGGAAGGACGTCCGACTCTCGTATCCGAACTACGTGATGGCGACCCGGCACGTGTTTTGGTGGGGCATAAACAGCCATGATAACCAGTATTTCTCGGGCAGCCTGGTACCTCCCTCACGTTCCGAGTACCGCACGCTCGGTGTGGAGAACTTCGATGGCGAGACTTGCACCCTTGTCGAGTCACGCACGCGCATGGAACGACTGTGGATAAGTCGAAAAACGGGACTCATCCGAGGCATCGTCAACCTGAATACTGACGGCCGGCGTACGGACTTTTACAAGTCGCCTCAGGTCCGGCAGATCACCGGGCGCTCGTTTGACACGCAACGGCAGTACGATAACTGGTATCGGACGCGGTTTGAACATCTGCCTGTCGAGAAACAGTGGGCTCTGTTCAAAGCGGGGACCGATTCGATCGACTGGACAACGGTACGTCCAGGCTTGCTCGTCCGATTTCGAGATTTTCGAGAGGTCGCGCCGGGGATCTGGTGGCCGTACCGTGAGGACCGTGCGCAGGGCGGGTTCGACAATGACGTCTTCTCGTACTTTCGATGCGAATACACCGTCGAAGAGGTTCGAACCGATGTCGATCTCGCGGCAACCGTGCAGGCACTCCAACCGAAGGAGGGCGAGCAGGTTCAGGACCAACGGTACGCGGTACCCGTGAACTACGACTACCATGCCGACCGCACGGAGGCCGAGATCCTCAAGATGGTGGACACCGAGTATCGCAAACGCGTGCAAGATCAGGCTTTGGTTGACCGGTTGAAGGAACCGATTGAGAAGATGGTCGGTCATCCGGCGCCGGCACTGCCACAGCACGGTTGGGTTGGCGGCGCGCGGCCGGATCTTGCCGGGAAACCGTATCTCGTCCACTTCTGGGCGATCTGGTGCGGTCCGTGCAAGAACGACTTCCCGCTTCTTCGACAGATGGCCGGCCAAGGTGCTCGCATCGTCGGCATGCACCCCGCCGGAGTGTCGTCCGAGGAGGTCGAGGAAGTGCTCGCGGAATCCAAACTCGGCTACCCCACGTACCTTGCGTCCAAGGATGATTCCCGAGCAGGCGGCAGGATAATTGCTGGATATCCGGTTGGCATCTTTCCCTACTACATCCTGATCGACGCTCACGGCAACGTGGTAGCGCACGGATCCCTTCATGAGAACAACTCAGAACTGCTCGCTAGATTCCGCGATCTACGCGAAGCCGCGGGACGCTTGGAAGCGGTAATCACTTCGTCGAGTTCCAAGCCGACCAGGAGAATCAGCTGTGGTTGATGGTGCACAGCGGTTCGCGCGCCATGGGGCAGGCAATCACGGCCCATCATGTGGACCGTGCATCCAGCGTATCGAACGGCCTGAAATACGTGGACGCCGAATCCGCAGCCGGCGCGGCGTATCTGAACGATATTGGTTGGGCACTCCGCTACGCCGAGCAAAGCCGCCTGGCGATGGTCGCGGCTGTCGCCATGCTATTGCATCAGGTGTTTGGCGTCGACACGGATTGGTCGTCCCTGATTCACGGTCACCACAACCATGTTCGGCGCGAGGAGCATTTTGGCACACCGTTATGGGTACACCGCAAGGGTGCCCAGTCCGCGCGCCGGGACGAACCGGGGATCGTCCCAGGCTCCATGGGAACGGCGAGCTATCATGTCGCGGGCCGCGCGTGCAAGGAGTCACTATGTTCCAGTTCGCATGGCGCCGGCCGGGCACTAAGTCGCGCGCAGGCAAGACGAACGATCAGCACGCGGCGGCTTCGCCAGCAGATGAAGTCCGTGTGGTTCGATCACCGCCGTGCCGCCGGGCTGCGCGACGAAGCGCCGGCGGCATACAAGGACATCCACAAAGTCATGCGCGCCCAGAAGGAACTCGTTCGCATCGCGCGTGAACTGCGCCCGTTGCTCAGTTACAAAGGGCGGTGATTAGAGACCTTATGGGGCAAAACTTGGCGCATTTGAGTCAAGTTCTTGGGGCGAATTACGCATGGGGCG
>CAZSOG010000854.1:0-3044 GCA_964607555.1 uncultured Pirellulaceae bacterium
GGAATCGGCCGATGTCCGCGGCAAGCTGCAGGACGCCCGGACGGCCCATGCCGCGGGCCGCCGCGCAGTCGCTTACCATGCCGTCGAGGAGCTTCTGCGCCGGGCGGCTGACCTGCTGACCCAACGCGACCGGGCCAAGGCGGCGCGGCGCTGAGGTCAGGGCACGCCGGTGACCGGGTGACGAGTTCCACCGACAAGTTCCAGACACCCGACAATTTGGCGGCTCGAGTCGAGCGCAAGCGAATCATGATTCGCCATGAATGGCCAGATCTGACATGCGGATTGACCGCATTATTCTTGGGTGTCTGCGATTTACCGGAGGACGGGGGAGCCCCCGGAATCTGCTGTTCCCAACGAGCTTGGCTTGCTAAATTATCGAGTGGGATGGTCCTCCGAATCGACGAACGTGTTCCGAAACCCGGCTTCGAAACGTGTACGATGGACGTTTGCGTCCGTCGACGAAGCGGATCAGCGCTCTGCACAGACAGTTCTTCGAGGCCTTTGTCAGACCGGAAAGGAGACGGCCATGATTGCGCGGTATTACTTTTCATCTATCGCGGTCCTTGCGTTTTTCCTTGCGAGCACGCTCGCGGTGGGCGTCCGAGGCCAGGGACCGGGTTCTTTTCCGGTCGTTCAACGTCGTCCACAACCGCCCAGGGGACCGGCGCGGCCGCGGCGGCCGCCACGCACGCAGCGGCCGGCCGGTACGCCGTACGGGAATGGGACGAAGCACCTGCAGGTGGACTGTGCGAAAGCAACCGGTCGTATCCGCTCGTTGCTGGGCACCAACCGCGGTCCACTCTCCTTCCCGCGCCGTCCCGGCCAGCAGCTCGTTAGCCATGTCGACAGCTACCGCGCGTTGGGGATCGATTTCATCCGAACGCACGACTTCTACGGGCCCACCGACTGGTACGTCATCTTTCCCGACTGGTCCGCCGATCCGGGCGATCCGGCCAGCTACGATTTTCAATCTTCCGACACACGGATTCGGGCGATCGTGGACAACGGCTTCCGCTGTTTCTATCGACTTGGCACGAGTTGGAAGGGCCGGCAAACGCGTCCCATCAACGACCCGCCGGGCACGATCCGTGGCACCGACGGACGCATCGTTCACCGGGCCGACCGTGACGATGCGCGCAAGTGGGCCAAGATCTGTGTCCAGACCGTGCGTCACTACACCGACGGCTGGAACGACGGCTACCGGTTCCCGATCCAGTACTGGGAGATCTGGAACGAGCCGGACCTGGCACGGGAGTTTTGGACCGGAACACCGGAGCAATATTACATCCTTTACGAAGAAGCGGCCAAGGCGCTGAAAGCGGCGAACCCAAAGCTCAAAGTCGGCGGGCCGGCGTGCACCGGGGGCCTTCGCCGGCAGTACGTCGAGGACTTCATCCGCTACTGTCGCGACCACGATGTGCCCCTCGACTTCTTCTCCTGGCACAGTTACGGCGGCCGCGACCGGTTCAATCCGTATCAGTACTACCGCGACGCGACGCGCGTGCGCAAGGCCCTGGATGAGTACGGTTTCGAGCGGGCGGAGAACATCAACACCGAATGGAACGCCGGTATCCAACAGCGGTTGTTCAGCAACACGCCGGCGGGTGCGGCGTTCTACGCATCGACGCTTGCGTGCATGCTCGACGCCGGCCTTGACCATGCGTTCCAATACTGCGGCGACCGCCATCCGGGACTTGGACTGCACGACTTTCGCACCGGCGCGCCGCGGATCTGTGCCTATTCGTTTTTGGCATGGAAGCGGCTGCTGGCCGCCCCCGAGCGCGTGGCCGCCACCGGCAGCGATCAGCGCGGTTATAACATTGTCGCCGGCAAAGACGCCGATGGCCGACAGGTGCGGATCCTGGTCAGCGATTTCCAATCCGGCTACGACCGCTTCCAACTGCGCGTCGTAAACCTTCCCTGGAGCGAAACCACGCCTTTCAGGGTGAAACGATACCTACTGGATGGCACGCACCGCCGGCTGGACATGGTCGAGCAGTCCGACGGCAAGGGCCGTGCGTTCACGTTGGAAAGACCCTTTGCCGCCGGCTCCGTCTGTTTGCTGGAACTTTCTTCAAACTGATTGGCTTGGCGCCGGCGCACCAATAATTGTCCCTTTCACGGCTTGCAACCACCGCCGTACTGGCCTGCGCCACTCTCACGCAGGCTGCACGCACCGAATTTCACCATCTGTGTTGGACTCAGCTGCTTGATCATTAGCACGACTGGTCGAACACGGGGTCAGTTGTTCGTACGCCCGAAGAGCATGCGTTCGTGGGCCATACTGAGACGGCGTGGAGTACCCCGCGGAAATGTGTCGCCTACGAGCCGGACGGCGCGCCGTATGATGCTGAAATCGAACAGCATCGAACAAATAGGAACCTTTCACAAAACTGCTTCGGCAGAGTGTTTGTCCACTTCTTCGACGGACGTGGACGCCTATCGTACATGTTTGAAACCAGGTTTTAGATTCTTAGGCTGCAGGATGCGCGCACCGTGCGCGCATGTTTCGAAGCGAACAGCGGGAGCGCTGCGGAACGAGGGCGTACTCCCTTATGGGTTGCGGGCCTCCCGCATTAGGACACGTTTTTAGACGGCAGGCGCGGAAAATGAAGGAAGTTTCATCAAGCCTTCATCGTGCGTTCATGGTCTACTTGGTACGCTGATGCCCGGAGATTGACGAATGCGGATTCTTATCGTGGAAGACGATGGTTCGATTCGGAGCGTCCTGGTCCGTGGGCTGACCGAGGAGGGGTTTGCCGTCGATCAGGCCGGCGATGGCGAAGACGGACTGTGGAAAGGCTCGGACCCCGCGTACGACGTGATCATTCTCGACCTCGTCCTCCCCAAGAAAGACGGGCTGGCGGTGCTTCGCGAGTTGCGGTCGCGCGCTATAACGACGCCGGTGCTGATCCTCACGGCACGGGACACGGTCCCGGACCGGATTCGCGGTTTGGACGACGGCGCAGACGACTACCTGATCAAACCGTTCGCCTTTGAAGAGCTTCTGGCTCGTATCCGGGCGTTGTTGCGCCGGTCGCGCC
>CAZSOG010000855.1:0-3043 GCA_964607555.1 uncultured Pirellulaceae bacterium
AACGAGAATCGGTAGTCACTCGGCATCGTCTTTCTCCTGTTTTGCAATACGCGTTCTCAATGAGTTTTGCTATACCGCCGCCACTTTGAAATATCCTGTGCGAGTTCGACCAGCGGGAGAACGGACTGCGTCAATTCACTATCCAGTCGGACGAACCTAACCGCCTATAGAATATTTCAGTCCGGCCAACTGCATCGTCTCCTGGTATGATTTCAGTCCGGCGGTGGCACCCAGCCCCGTGACACAGCAGGCGCCGGTCGCCGCGGCCAGGCGGCCGGCTTGTTCCGTCGATAGACCTTGCAACAGGCCGCTCAAAAGGCCTGCATAAAAACAATCACCGGCACCGGTTGTATCGACGACCGGCCCCGGCGCGGGCACCTGCTCGATCCGAATATACGCGCCCTTGCGTGGGCTCAGCAGGGCGCCGTCCGCGCCCAGTTTCACGCCAAGCAACCCCGGAGCGCCGCACGATCGATAGACTTCGATGATTTCCTCTGGATCAACCTTCCCGGTTTGATGCCGCGCTTCGGCCAGACTCGGAACGTAAACGTCCAGATGTGGCAACGCCTGGTCCAGTGGTTGCATCGCGCCCCCGTCGCCGGCCGCATCGAGCGCCGTCTGGCAGCCGGTCTGGCGAATCTCCTTCAACACGGTTGCCAAATCACGCTCGAGATTCGGCATCAGCGAGTAGTAGCCGATCAAGGTCATGCGGCTAAGCGCGAAGAGATCAAGGTTGTCGCGGAACAACTGGCCATCCATCTGCTTGGGAGCACCGACACAGTGGGCGAAACTGCGTTCGCCCGATGGGTCGATCAAGACGGCAGTGGTGCTGGTGGCTCCGCCGGCATGCGTCAACAACCGATCGGTCCCCAGTTGCTCCTGAGCGTACCGGCGTCTGATCAATTCGGACCACTCGTCGTTGCCGACCAGACTGAAGGCCTGGGCGCGCATGCCAAGTCGCACCATCGCGATCCCGGCGTTGGATACAATGCCACCGGTGGTTACGCCAATCGGATCCACCTGAAACAGCCGACCTCCACCAATCGGGGCATCCAGTGTTACCGGACGGACCAGCATATCCACGACACACGATCCGCACAGGACACAATCATTCGTCTTATCAGTTGGCACGGTTCTTCTTCCCATCCCGGAACGTCACCAGCCCCCCCACTTTGCCCCCGCACGGACAACGAGCCCGGCAGCGAGACTGGATGATACCCGATTCCCGGCCCGTTTTCCATCGGGCGGTCGGCCCACGCAAAGAGCCGGCTGAACAACCCTGTGTACGAGAGCGTGGCGAGGTTTAGGGGCCGCTGTAGCTGGGAGACTGATTCACCCATGGGACAAGCCCATGGGGGTCTGGGGTGGGCTGTTAAAACATTGGGGTTGACGCCAGAGGAACCTTATTCGGTTTTTATGCCGTTTGCGAACCGTCAGCCACTGGATCGATTCCGCGTTTCTTCACCTTTCTGCACCTTTCTTTCCTTGCGCCTTTGCCCCTTCGCGTCTTTGCGTGATGATTGCGGCCCAGGGCTCATCTCATGGGTGGAATGTGCCAGGCTGCAGCGCCACGGAACTTGCCACAGCGATTTAGAGGATGGCGCATTTACCGGCTGGGTAAGCTATACTAAGTCGACGGACTTGGAAGTCCATCGCACGAGCTTGAAACTGAGTTTCGGGACAGGCTGCAAGCGTGTTCAAAGGTTCACCTCATGCAGAAATCGTTAGATCAAAAAATCAGCCGCATCCTCAGCGACTCGTCGTGCCGCGATTTCATTCTCGCGGATGCGAAGGATGCGGATATGGCGTTTGGTTTATCGGCGCCCGGCTGCAGTCCTGAGTACCATGCGGAAGAGGCTCGGTTTCGGACCCTGGGCGAGTATCGCCAGTTGATTCGAGATGTGGTGGGACAAGGGTTGATCGACATCGCCTTAATGAGTGCCAGCTCGAACGAGATTCTGACGATCCACGAGCGGTTGTTTGACAACAGTTCGGTCACGCCGGCAGTCCGTGCCAACGACACGACCGACATCTGGCTGGCGGCCGGAAGTGGTCGTTATCCGTCGCAGCCGTCACAGCCGTTTCGCTCGACCACGATCGATCACGTCATGTGCGGCAAGGCCGAATGCACGCCGGCGGAGCGCGACATGGGCGCCGACCTGGGCCTTTATTCGATCACGTTGAACAACGATGTCGATGCCGACCGGGACACCCTCGAAGCCTATCGCGCGTTTCGCCTCGAAGCGGAACAGAAGGGTTTTCGGCACTTTCTCGAGGTATTTCCGCCAAACGCGTGTGACGCTCATTGCCCGACGAACGTGGCGCGTTTTGTCAATGACAGTATCGTGCGTGCGCTGGCCGGTGTGACAACCTCGGGAAGGCCCATTTTTCTGAAGATCCCGTACTTCGGGCCCGCGGCGATGGAAGCATTGGCTGGCTACGATAGCAACCTGGTGGTGGGAATCCTCGGCGGATCGGCCGGTACGACCTTCGATGCGTTTCAGATGCTTTGGGAAGCAAAGAAGCACGGCGCCCGGGTGGCCCTGTACGGCCGCAAGATCAACAATGCGGAACACCAGCTGACGTTCGTCAAGTACCTGCGTGCCATCGCGGACGACCAGATCCAACCCGCCGAGGCCGTGCGCGCCTACCATGGCGATTTACACAAGCTGGGGATCAAACCGGCACGCTCGCTGGACCAGGACCTCGAGCTCACGGTAACCTCGGCCAGCTATGCCGGATCGACACCGCCATCCACGGCGGATGCGCCAAGAACCACCGCGCGCCGGCAAGCGGTCGCGGCAGCTCAGGACGCGCCGGATTTCAGCAAGATGACCCCGGCCGAGAAGGTCCAGTGGAACCTGGAGCGCTGGCGCCGCATCCTCGACTGAGCGCCGGTCACCCAGCAGCTTCGATAGCGAGTTTAGCCGCTTCTTTGACGGACGTGGGCGTCCACCATCCGGGTTGGAAACCAGGTCTTGGGACACGTTCCAATAACCGTGCTTACTCCGCGTGTCGTGCCATCACGCGCCGATCAACGTTC
>CAZSOG010000856.1:0-3026 GCA_964607555.1 uncultured Pirellulaceae bacterium
CGGGTAAGGGCAGACCGCCCCCTCGGGACATGCCGTCGGCGGATCGCCGCTCGCCGGCGGCCCTCGCGAGGAACGGCGGGGGAAGGTCGGCGATTCTTCGCGGCGCCGTCGCGCGGCGAGGGACGACCTCGCCGTTGACGTACAGCGTGAGTTTCCGCCCACGCTTGACCACCGCCACGTGGTACCAGGTTTTGGTTTTCAGTGGAAACCCGTCCGTGCCGTAGCTGGACCCCGCCTCGATCCGCGCGTAGAGTTTGCCGCCCTGCACGACCAGTCGCAGCGGGTCGTCCATTCCGGCAGTCCAGGCGCTAAACACCTGACCGTACTGCGTGGTTGGCATTCTGGTGACCGACATCCAAATCGATACGGCATAGTCCTGGTCTGGAAATGTCAACAACTTGTACTTGACCCTGCCGCGCTTACCGTCCAGCTCAATCGCTCCGCCGGCGGTGCCATCCGGTCCCGGCGCCGGCCGCCAACCTTGTGCTTCGGCGAGTTCTCCGTAGGCCGGCTTGACGTCGCCCCGCAGCGGCGCCTCGGTGATCATCTGGTCCGCTGCGCGCTGGCCGTAAGGCCAGTTGCCCGACATGGATGGCGCAGCTGGGTCCACGACAAATCGTTTGTGGGGTGGGATGCTCGCCGCCTGCCCGTACGCATTGTGCGCGATCACTTTCCAGTAGTAGGGCGTGTGCGGCTTGAGTTTCCTGGTCACCTCGGCCGGCACGATCAGCCAACCGCCCACTTCGTCCCCGTAGCGGATCACGGCATTCTTGAAATCGGGCGTATCGGCAATGAGGATCGTGTGCTTGCGCTCGGTCGCCGCGGCGGCCGGCCGGCGCCAGACGAATCGAATTGGACCTGGACCAACCTTGGATCGATCCGGCGGCAACCATGCCACGGGTGCCGGCGGCCGGATGCCGGCGGCGGGTAGCCAGGTCGCATAGGAACTGATCGACTCGCCTTCCCGAGTGGTGAAACCAGCGTTGGCAAAATCGATCAATCGTACCATCTTGCCGCCGACGGTGGGCACATCGACCACAATCCATGGCTTGTATGGGCCCGCGGCTCGAGCTGTCTGTTCGTCCAACGGGACAACCTTCGACTCCGAAAGACGCGCCACATCCACCGACGATGGCGTATCGGTATTGAACCGAAGGTCCCACGCCAACAGGATCGGCCCGCGATAGAGTGACACCTTGCCGAACTGCTCCAGGTCGCCCGACTCGTAGCGCGGATGCATATCGAGTTTCAGTATGATCTCGTCGCCGGTTCGCCACTGACGCTCCATCTCGAGATATTTGCCTGGCCGAATATCGCGGATGGCTTTTCCACAAAGCGAACCTTGCGTGTGTGTTGACCATGCCGGAACGCGCAGGCCCAGCGTGAACCGCGTTGGCTGGGCAACGCTGATCTTCACATGGATCGTCCCGCCGACCGGATAGTCGGTTTCCTGCCGGATCGTGACCGGTGTGCCGTCGGCCAATGAGACGTCGGCCGTCATCGGCCCGTAGTAGTTCAGCACCAGCCCGTCGTGGCCGCGCATCACACCCCACTGGCTGATCGCGCCGTAGCCCCGGGGACCATTGACCGAGCAGCAGTTCAAATACGGCGTGTCCGGTCGGGCTTGAAAGCGAATCTGGACGTGCGAGGGGATTCGCCGGCCCGCCATTGGCGTGTTGTACGTGCACCAGGCACCCGAAGGATGCTGGGCTCCCAGCATGGCATTGAGCGTTGTTTGTTCCAGGTCATCGGCGATCGTCGACACACCGGTCAGGCGCAGCGCGTCGATCATCACTTCCTCAAAGGCCACGACACAGCACGTCTCGATGGCGTCATTCTTGTATGGATCGCCGGTCGCCTGTTCTCCGGACGAGAACGCGCCGGAGTTGCGGTAGTCGAATCGTCGCATGCTCGCCCATTGGTGCAGGAACGCGATCTTGAAACTCTCATCGCCCGTGATGCGATACAGTTCCATCACACCTTGGATTGCATGCAGGCTTTCCCAGCGCGGTCGCGGTGTGCGGTAGAATTCCTTGCCGGCCAATCCGGTCCGATAGTAGTCTCCGGCCTTTTCGAAGTCTTTGAGAATCTCCCGGGCCATGCGCAGATAGCGGGGATTGCCCGTCTTGCGATGGATTCGTGCCATCCCGTGGATCATGCTCATGTTCATTTCGGGCGAACCGGCATCGATCACCCGGAAGCCGCTGTCCAGGCACGTGTTGCATACCAGATCGGCGATCCGGCGCGCGGCGGTGGCCGCCTGCTCGTCTCCGGTGTACTCGTGCCAGAGCATGAGCCCCAGCATGACGTGATAGTGCCCCCACAGATCCCAATGCGCGCGCAGCCGTTCGGGTTTGGGCCACGGGCCCAGATAGCCGTCTTCGGCCTGCAGCGCGACGAGCCGGTCCACGACGTGTTGCAGTGTCTGACGCAGCTTCGGATCGTCCGACATGCGCAGCGCCTGCACGCCGGAGATCAAATACTTGCCCACGAACTCGCCGGCCCACGGGACCAAGTCCAGCTTGCCGCCCGCGTCGCGCCGGGCGAACATGTCGAGCAATCCCGGGTTCTGATTCGGAACTTGGGTCAGCCACTGGTCGATGTTCCGCCGAACCCGTTCGCCCACCGGCCCCGCCAACCGGAGTTTCGGCCGCGGCACGCGGTCCAGCACGAGCGTGCCGGACCGGTCCGCCGCCGTCGCGAAGGGCAACCTGCCGGCGGCCGACACCAGCATCAACACGACCAGCGTGCGCACGCACATGTGGCCAACGGTGTTCGAGAATTCACAAGTCGCCGCCCAATCAGGGTATTGCGTCACGGTTCCGTCTCCATGGAGTAAGGAATCCAAGCGATCAACTCTCGGGCTTTCAATCGCCAGCCAACGCCGCGAGTCGCGTCAGCCGTATATCCCAGTGTATCGCGTGGCGTCGGGATTGAGTATCCGCGAGGTGATTGGGGGCGATTAAAGAACAAGGTAGCCGTTCACGACATCTGCTATCAAGGAACACTAATCTTCACTGATCAAC
>CAZSOG010000857.1:0-3018 GCA_964607555.1 uncultured Pirellulaceae bacterium
CATCACGTTCATGGACGCCCAGGTCGGCAAGGTCCTGGACGCGCTCGATCGACTTGGTCTTGCCGACAACACGATTGTCGTCTTCACGAGCGACCACGGATACCATCTGGGCGAACACGGCTTGTGGCAGAAGATGAGTCTGTTCGAGGAGAGCACACGCGTGCCGTTGATTGTCGCGGTACCGGGCATGAAGCATCGCGGCGCCGTGGTGCGGGAACCGGTTGCGTTGGTCGATGTGTATCCAACACTGACCGACTTGTGTGGCGTCAAGAGCCCCGATAATTTACAGGGCCAGATTCTGACGCAGATGCTCAACAACCCGGCCGCTTCGGGACGTGGCTGGACATTGACGGAAGTCCGCCGGGGACGCAGGGCGCCGCAGCGTATACTGGGCTACACACTACGCACGCCCCGTTGGCGTTACACCGAATGGGACGAAGGCCGCAAGGGACGCGAGCTGTATGATCACGAGAACGATCCGCGCGAACTGACCAACCTCGCGAACGATCCGGCCCAGGCCGACCGCATTGCCGAACTATCCGCCCAGTTGCGCACGGCCGCCGCCGATTCGCTGCCCAAGTCCGGCAAGATTCCACCGTTGCGCCCTGGACTCTGGGCGCCGAATCTGACCAACCCGTAGAACTTGTCCATGGCGTTATCGAGCCATTGAACTATCATGTACATGACGCGCGCCGTCCGGGCGGCATGTTCCATTTCCGATCTTAGCGAGGACATCATGAGACGAACGACACGAGCAGCTGGACGGTATTGTATATCGTTGGCATTGATTTGCATGCTGACGAGTCTTGGCTGGGCGCAGCCACGACGGCGTGGGCCACGCCCGTCGGGCCCGGCCACGGCGCCGTCGAAGGCTGGCGCCGCTGGTGGCAGCAAGAGTCAAGCCAAGGCAGGCAAGATCAAGCCGTACGACGAGGTCATCACGGACGAAGCCAAGTCCAAGCGAGGCGTTTTTCTGGTGCATCGCATCAAGGAGAAACTCTATTATGAAATTCCTACATCCCAGTTGAACAAGGATATGCTGTGGGTCGTGCAGCTCGAACGGACCCAGGCCGGGTTCAGTTACGGCGGGATGCCGGTCCGGAACCGCGTCGTGCGGTGGGAGTTGCGAAATGAGAAAGTGCTGTTGCGCGACGTCAAGTACACGATCAGGGCGAATGCCAAGGGGAGTATTCAGACCGCCGTCGCGGCGACCAGCATGGCGCCAATCATTAAAGTGCTGCCCGTGGTCGCTTGGGGGAAGGATAAAGCTCCCGTGGTTGATGCCACGAGCCTGTTCACGACGGACGTGACGGAGTTCAGCGCGGCACGCTCACTCGGAGCGTCCGGGATGGACACCAGCCGCACGTTTCTGGACGAGGTCAAGGCCTTTCCTCGCAACATCGAAACCAAGGTCCTGGCCAGTTATCGGTTAGGTGGAAGCAGTGCGCGTCCGTCGACGTCGCGACGCGCTAGCTCGGCTCCGCGTCACGACCCATCGCAGTCCGCGGTTACCGTGTTGCTTCATCACAGCATGCTGTTGCTTCCCGAAAACCCGATGCAACCACGTGTGCACGACCCGCGCGTTGGGTTCTTTACGACCCAGTTCGAAAACTACGGTGAGGACCGCTACCATGAGGTCGAGGAAACGCGTTACATTACGCGCTGGCGACTGGAAAAAAAGAATCCGGATGCGGACGTATCGGAAGTGAAAAAACCAATCGTCTTTTACGTGGGGCGCGGCGTACCGGAGAAATGGAAGCCGTACATCAAACAGGCAATCGAAGCATGGCAACCCGCCTTTGAAAAGGCCGGGTTCAAGAACGCTATTCAAGCCAAGCTGGCGCCAAGCGTGCATGAGGATCCCGACTGGGACGCCGAGGATGCGCGGATCTCCACGATTCGTTGGCTACCGGCGACGGTCGAGAACGCGTTTGGACCGCATATCCATGACCCACGAACGGGAGAGATTCTGGAGGCCGATGTTCGCGTCTATCATAATGTGCTGAAATTGGCTCGGGACTGGTACTTCGTCCAGGCATCGCCAAACGACAAACATGCCCAAAAGCTGCCGCTCCCCGACGCGCTCATGGGAAAACTGCTCACTTACGTCGTTGCGCATGAAGTCGGGCATTCGCTGGGGTTCCCGCATAACATGAAAGCATCGTCCGCGTTCACCGTGGCGAACCTGCGCAGCCGGGAGTTCACCAAGAAGAACGGAACGGAAGCGTCGATCATGGACTACGGACGCTTCAATTACGTGGCACAGCCCGGGGACGGCGCGGCATTGATCCCGAAAATCGGCCCGTACGACTTTTTCGCCGTCCAATGGGGATACCGCCAATACAAGAACAAGAAGGACGAAGAGAAAGGTCGCGCCAAACTATTGACCGAGCAGGTGGCGAACCCGGTATTGCTGTTCGGTGACGCGGATGCCGCCGAAGACCCGACCCGACAAACCGAGGACTTAGGTTCCGATTCCACGGAAGCCACGCGTCTCGGTCTGCTGAATATCGATCGCGTTGCCGGGTACCTGGTGCAGGCGTGTTGCAAGAAAAACAAGGACTACAGTCTGTTGGAGAACATGTATGACCAGTTATTGTCCCAACGAACGCGCGAGCTGATGCACGTAGCGGCCGTGGTCGGAGGGTTTGAACAGAGGACGCTCTTTTTCGGTGACGCGCCGCAAATCTACTTCCCGGTCAGTGCCGAGCGTCAGCAGAAGGCGGTGAGATTTCTGTCTGAACACGCCCTGCGGACACCACGTAAGCTGATCGATCCGAAGATCACGTTGCGGCTTGAAGCCAGCGGCGTGGCGGATCGCGTGCTGGAAAGTCAAGTTTCGGTGCTCAAGTCGCTGCTGCGCGACAGTCGCTTGAAACGCATGGCGGAACACGCCGCCATGGCATCCGCCACCGGAGAAAAGAAGATCTACAGCCCAAGCGCGCTCCTGACCGACCTGCGCAAGGCCACCTGGAGCGAACTCGGCCAGAAAACCGTTCGGATCGATCTGTTCCGGCG
>CAZSOG010000858.1:0-3015 GCA_964607555.1 uncultured Pirellulaceae bacterium
TTCTATTTCTCGTTTTCCTCCACCGACTTCCACCGCAACACGGGATGCCGGGCGGCGCGCACTTCATCGGGCCGGCTGATCACGGTGGTGTGCGGCGCGTCGCGCAGCATCTCGGCCGATTCACCGGTCACGTGAAACAGCGCTTCCGCGAATGCGTCAAGCGTCTCGCGACTCTCGGTTTCCGTCGGTTCAATCATCAGCGCGTCATGGACGGTCAATGGAAAATAGACGGTGGGCGGATGAAACCCGAGGTCGATCAGGCGTTTCGCGGCGTCCATCGCCGGTTGTTTGAGACCTTTTTCACGGCCCAGCGACTCGGCCGACGCGACGAACTCATGCATGCACCGATCCCCATGGGGAACGGGCAGAAAGTGCTTCACGCGACTCAACAGATAATTGGCATTCAGAATCGCGTTCTCCGAAACTTCGCGGAGGCCGGCGGCTCCGTGCGTGCGGATGTAGCAATACGCCCGGATCAACACGCCGACATTTCCGAAGAACGAGCGCACGCGGCCGATACTGCGTGGTCGATCGAAATCCAAGTAATAATCGGCCGGGGCATCGGACTGCGTGCGTTGTTGGACCACGGGGACCGGCAAGTACGGGGCCAGTTGCTGGCTGACGCAAACCGGTCCAGCCCCCGGGCCCCCGCCGCCGTGCGGACCGCTAAATGTCTTGTGCGGGTTGAAGTGCATCATATCGGCCCCAAAATCGCCCGGCCGCGTGATGCCCATGATCGCGTTCATGTTCGCCCCATCCAGATAGATCAAGCCCCCCGCCTCGTGCACGAGTCGCGCCACGCGTTGGACCGAGCCATCGAACAGCCCGAGCGTATTGGGATTGGTAATCATGAAAACCGCGATCTGCTCGTCCAACTTGGCCCGGAGATCTTCCAAGTCGACCCGGCCGTCGCTGGTGCTGCGGACCGGCAGGGTCGTAAACCCGGCCATCCGCGCGCTTGCCGGATTCGTGCCGTGCGCCGTGTCCGGAATCAGAACATTGGTGCGCCGCTGCCCGATATCCCGAAAAAAGGCCGCGGCGACCATCAGCGCCGTCATTTCGCCATGGGCCCCGGCCGCCGGCTGCAATGTCACCGCCGGCAATCCACTGATCTCACACAAGTCTTCTTGCAGCCGGAACAGCAGGGCCAAGAGCCCTTGGATCGTCTCATTCGGCTGATACGGATGTGCATGCAACCAGGCCGGCAACGACGCCAAACGCTCATTCCGCTTCGGGTTGTACTTCATCGTGCACGACCCCAGCGGATAGAAGTCCGTGTCGACCGACATATTCATCGTCGATAAGTTCGTGAAATGCCGGATCACGTCCGGCTCGGCCAGCTCGGGCAACGGCGGCGGACTGGCGGCCAGCGCCGCGGGCGGCAACAGCTCGTCCAGCGCTTGCGGCGTCGTGCCGTGCGGCAACGCCGCGGCCACCGCCGGAAAGCGTGAACTACGACGGCCCGGCTTGGAAAGCTCAAACAACAATTTGGTCGACTGTGCATGTTGCATGGTTGTCTCGTCCACGGCTCGGCCACTCGGAAGATCCGAAAAGCAATAAGGAATTCAAACGAAGAAAATAGAAGACCCGCCATCTACGCAAGGCTGGCCGCCCACCGGTGGATTTCGTCGGCGGTCCGCTGTTCGGTCACCGCGACGAGCAAGCAATCGTCCAGTTCCGGATACCAGCGTGCCAAGGGGATCCCGGCAAGAATGCCCTGTGCACGCGCCGCGGCCAAGGCGCCATCGACGTTGTTCTGTCGGTCGCGCAGAACAAACTCCTTGAAACTCGGTGCCGCGAATTTGAGCTCATAACGGCTGGAACGACTGATCCGCTCCGCCGCATAACGTGTCTTCCGCACACATAACTCCGCCACGTCGCGCAAACCGTGCGGTCCTAACCAACTCAAGTACACCGTGGCACGCAGTGCCATCAAGCCTTGATTCGTGCAAATGTTACTGGTTGCCTTATCACGCCGAATGTGCTGTTCGCGTGTCTGCAAGGTCAGCACCCAGCAGCGCCGTCCACGCCGATCGACAGTCTGTCCGGCAATCCGTCCAGGCAACCGTCGCACGAATCGTTCGCGGCAGGCCATCACTCCCAGATAGGGCCCACCAAACTGCATCGGTATCCCCAGCGACTGGCCTTCCGCCACGGCCACGTCGGCACCCAGATCGCCAGGACGCTTCAGCAGCCCGAGACTGATGGGATCAAACACATGCACCAGCAAACCGCCCACGCGATGCACGCGATCCGCAATCGCCTGAACATCTTCCAGACCACCGAAAAAGTTCGGATGTTGCAGCAGCACGCACGCCACCTGATCATCCAGGACCTCGTCAAGGGCTTCCGGCGCAAGCTGGCCCGTCGGCGTCGGCACGACCACGAGCCGCGTGTCAAGCTCGGCCAAATACGTGCGGAGAACCTGCAAATACTCCGGATGGAGACTGGCCGGAATGACCACCTTGCCGCCGCGCCGCGTCACGCTCATGCTCAATAACACCGCCTCGACCGCGGCCGACCCACCATCATATAAACTCGCGTTGGACACATCCATGCCGGTCAACTGACAAATCATTGTCTGATACTCGAACATCGCCTGCAAGTTGCCCTGGCTCACCTCGGGCTGATAGGGCGTATACGACGAGTAGAACTCGGTGCGCGACGCGATCGCGTCCACCACGGCCGGAATGAAGTGATCGTAGCTCCCGCCGCCAAGAAAGCAAATGTGCGTCCCGGCGTGCTCCGTGCGCGCCGCCAGCCGGCCCAAATGCCCCGTCAGCTCCATCTCGCTCATCGCATCCGGAAGATCAAGCGACTGACTGAGCCGCAACTCCCCAGGGATCGATGCCAATAGCTCCTCAAACGACCCCGCGCCGATCGCCGCCAACATCGCACGCCGATCGTCTGCCGTATTCAAAATGTATGCCATGAAAGGTGGACCTCGTTAGATCGTCGGTGGTGGGGATGTTTGAGCCTGGTTCATAATAAGAAAATAAAAAATTAGAAATAAAA
>CAZSOG010000859.1:0-3010 GCA_964607555.1 uncultured Pirellulaceae bacterium
ATTCGTCCTGTCAGGCCGGCACGCTGCGGAAAAAGGCAAAGACATGGGGAATTGCGGCTCAAGCCCGTGTATTTTTCCGACCAGGCCGGTGTGTACGTGGCATGCTCGTCGTCGTAATCCGCGGCATAGCCGGCTCCCACGCCACGGCCGACCCCGTACTGGGCCATCATGACATCGTAAATCGTGGCCACCAGGACCGTCGAACCGTCCGCCAATGACATGCGTTTGGCCGGCACGCCACGCTGGACGGTCGCACCGGCCGCGAAATCATCCAGTTTGATGTCGACTACCGTGTCATGATCGTCCAAGAATGTCAGGACCGGATCGATCGGCGTGCCGTCCGAACCGTCTTCGAGTTTCAGGTTCCACTTGCCCGGCTCCTTGCCCCAACGGAACCCGGAGCTTCCCATCGGCATCTTCGGCGCGCCGGTCGACGCGTCCCACATTAGGAACTTCCACTCGCCGTGCTCAACGCCGCTGTACTTTTTCAGCCGTTCGGCGCGCAGCATCTGGCCGGGTTGGAAAACGCCGTCTGTCTCCGTCAACTCCAGCAGATAGGGCAGGTCGGTGAACTGCTTGGCGTAGTCGATGAAATACGGCACCTGCCGCTCATGATGGAATTCCTTGAGCAACACGTGGTTCACCGCCATCCACCACGCGCCGTCCTGACCCGCGTTGATCGCCACCCACTCGTCGGCGTACTTGGCCACCTGATTGAAATCCGGCGCGAAAACCCACATTTTCGTGCCGTTAAAACGCGATTCGGCGGCGAAGTGGCAGTCGGGCGTTCGCGTCATGTTGATGTTCGAACCCATGACCGCGAGCATCTTGGCGTTGTACCAATCAGCCGACTCGTTCACATCCGTTTGCTCACCCCAGCACTCGGGCGAGGCACTGGGCAAGTCGCAATACCAGTCGTAGAACGAGAGCGCGACGCCTCCCATCAGCTGCAACATGCGCGCACCGGCGGCGTAACTGATCATCGACATCGCGGGAATCGGTGAAAAACCCGTGATTCGATCCGGACCGTGTTTCTTGATCGTGTGGATGTTGGCGGCCGCCATGATCTCCAGAACCGTATCCCAATCGGTGCGCCGCAGGCCCCCTTTGCCGCGCGCTTTCTGCCATCGGCCGCGCCGTTGCTCGTCACCCACCAATTCGGCCCATGCATCCACCGGATCGTCATGCTTGGGACGAATCTCGTTCCATTGGTCCAGCAGCGCGCCGCGAATGTAGGGGTACTTCACGCGGAGCGGGCTGTAGAGGTACCAGGAATACGATATGCCGCGCTGGCATCCCCGCGGCTCGTAGGGTGGCAAGCCCGACTCAAGCTTGGGGTAATCCAGTCCCTGCATTTCCCACGTGACAAGCCCCTCCTTGACGTGAATCATCCACGTGCAGCCACCCGTGCAATTGACGCCGTGCGTGCTCCGCACGACCTTGTCATACTGCCAGCGGTTCCGGTAAAACTCCTCCCAGCCGCGCAGCTTCGGATCGGTTTCGTCTTTGATCCAGTCGATGGCGTTCTTCACAGCTCTTGTTCTCCTTGCACCCGGTGCCCGATCTTGCTTCGCGCTACGAGGAAACGCCGTACGGCGCGGAAGCGGTTCTTCCAAACCGCGTCCATCAACACCAAGCCGGCAATCGCGCCGCCAAGTCCTAACAAAAGAAACCCAAACGGACCACGCATTCCCGCTTCTTGCCCACCGCGCGCGGTGGCCTCAAAAAAAGCGACCAGCGCGCGGACCTCCTCCGGCTCCAGAGATTCCTGCCGAAAGATCGGCTGCATGGTTGACGTCGCCGGCCCCGATAACCACGCCGCGAGATTCTTGCGACCTTCAAGACGCTCGAAGATTCGCGTCAAGTCCGGCCCGAGTCGTCCACCGCCAAGCGTTCCAATGCCCTTGACCGCGTGGCATGAATAGCAAGATGGCGCGCCTTTCTTGAACCGGCGCAAACCAATGAAATACGCACGCCCCGCCTGCACATCCTGGTCCGTGAACGGCTCCATCGAGATTTGCACACCCATGAAATGCGACTTTTCCAGCTTCGATTCGGCCTCGATCAGCATGAGCAAGGCCTCCGCCCGCTCGCGGTTGATCCCCGGCACCTTCGGCATCACCGTCCCACGCGCTTCCAATACCAACTTGGCCACGTACGGGTCCCCACTGTCGATCATTGCTTGGGGGTCCACGATGTACTTGACCAGCCATGCGCGGTCCTTGCGCTGCATGACATCCTTCAAATCGGGCCCGACCAAACGACCGCCACCGATCGTGTGACAGCTCATGCAGTTCTGACGAAAAAAGTCCGCTGCCTCGGCCGCTGCCGTGGAACCGGTCAGCGCGAGTGAGATGGCCAGGGTGGTCAGAGAAACCACGGTCCGAGTCGTCCGCCGCCGCCGTCTCATGACTACCATTGATTCCATGGCACACCCTCCCATCTTTGTTAACTTGTCACCGCGCCGCTCAGACCATCGGACCATCGGGGTTTTTCCAGTTCTCGGCGCGCACCGCTAGACAAGACGTATCAACATCTGAGTTTTCACAGCCTAGCCAGCCCGCCAGTCAATCCACACGCGCCCGGTCGGGCTTATGTAGATCGGAAATCGTCGTATTACGCAGAAAGTCAAGATATACCTCCACAACGGCCTTCCAGCGATCATGAGCACCGCATGCAAGCTCGTCGCAACAACTGTGATCCTCGCCCAATAGGCACTCCGGTTCGCAGTCCACTCCCTCAAACAGCTTGACCACATCAAAAAGCGCAATCTCGCGGGCCGGTTTCGCAAGCTGATATCCGCCATGTTGACCGCGCATGGCACGCACGAAGCCGGCATTACGCAGCGTGACCAACACTTTGGACATGTAGTTCTCGGGAATCGCCGATATTTCGGCCAATCGAGCCCCGATAATGGCGTCGCCGGGCGGCAATTCGGCCAAGCGTACCAGCGCCCGCATCGCATGCTCGGTGGTCGTGGAAAGGAATGTGGACTTCGACATGCACAAAT
>CAZSOG010000860.1:0-2985 GCA_964607555.1 uncultured Pirellulaceae bacterium
GCGCGAATTAGCGTCGATTAGTGTTCTTTTTCTCTTGGTCCGTGAACGGTTACGATTTAAAGAAACAATTCGGCGGAGGATTTCGATTGACTCGATCCGTTGCCGTTGCGGGCTGTCGGTTCGGTAAAATTGGAAACTCGGGCTAGACGCGGACGAAGAAGGCGTCGCTCACGCGCATCAGGCAAGCCCTTTCTTGATGGCCCAGACGGCTGCCTGCGTGCGATCGCTCGCATCGATCTTGCGCAGGATATTCTGCACGTGCTCCTTCACCGTTTCGATGCTGATCCCGAGCGACCGGCCGATTTCGCGATTGCTCAAACCCAACGCCACGTGCCGCAACACCTGCAGTTCGCGGTTGGTCAGTGGCACCTCATCGCGGTCAATACGGTCCCGCCGGCGACTCATCGTGTCCTTGATACGGTAGAGGATACTATCTTCCGAAGGCGACTGACCGGCCGCGGCGCGTTGAATCGCGTCGACCAGTTCTTGCCGTCCCGAGTCCTTGAGCACATAATCGGTCGCGCCCAACGCAACGCTACGGGCGACATAGGTGGGATTGTCATACGTGGATATCATCACGATCGGCAGGTCCGGGCTCTCTTGACGGATTTTCTCGAGTGCCCCCAAACCGTCACTTTCCGGCATCCGGATATCCATCAAGACGACGTCGGGTTTGCATTGCCGCGTCCTTTCGACGGCTTCATCGCCATTGGCCGCCTCGCCTACGATCTCGATGTCGGTATCTTCCAACAAACTGGCCAAACCGGTGCGCACGACTTGGTGATCATCCGCCACGATAACCGTAATACTCATCCCATTAACTCCGTGAATTACGCAAAATGCTGGACGCCCCAAGGTTGTCGTCTGCCCGCGCGGACTCGGCAGCAGCCTGCCTAGCCAATACGTTCCGCACGTGTCTTATTAAGTTTGACCATCCGTGGAAGTGCTTACACGCTACCGATGCACAACTCACGAATCCAATCTCCCCGTTCGTTTCTTGCGGCAGCCCCCCCGCCGATGGCACTAAATCGAGGGCGTTACACCCCGCTTAATTACTAAATTCTAATCTCCACAGGCGGGTGCGACAGGCCTAATCGGCTGAATCTGCGAATTTTGCGGCGTGCCGCAGCGCAACTGACCGCGTGTACAGCAGCGATTCTGTTTCCCATTTTGACGCGCCCAAGCCCGTGACGTAGATATTTTACGACACCGTCCCGCGTCGCCGGCTGTGATTTTGCCACGCCGCCCAGACGGAAGCAACCAGGGGTACGGCGAGAATATTGCTGCTTGGGCACGAATCGACCGTGGCGCGGTGCACTACCGCGGCTGCGCGAGACCCTCGGCGACCGCGAACCCGTGACCACAATTACCAATCTCCGACAGAGGCATACGGCCATGATTCAACGGCATTCGCAGTCGACCAATCGGTACTCACTTTTGCTGGTCGATGATGACCGCCATTTACTGGAGTCGATGAGTGGTTGGTTGCGTGAGATTGGTTTTGGCGTTGTCGAGGCATCTGGATACCAGGAGGGAGTCGAGTGTTGCAAGACGCAGGCGTTCGACTTGGTGCTCGCTGACGTGCGTCTCCAGGACGGCGACGGGTTTGATCTGTTGGCGTACTGTCGCGAGCACCGACCGGGCACGCCGGTCATCCTGCTGACGGGGTACGGCACGGTGGAAACCGGGGTCGAGGCGATTCGCTGTGGGGCATTTGATCTGTTGACCAAGCCGCTGATCGATCAGGAGCTCGAGATGGCAATCGAGCGGGCGCTGACCCAGAAGCAGGTACTGGAAGAGAACGAGCAGCTGAAGGTTCAGTTGGACATGCGATACGGCATGGACAACATCGTTGGCAATGACCAGCGGATGCAGCGTGTATTCGACGTGATCGAGGCGGTGGCTGACACCAAGGCGACGATTCTGGTCACGGGCGAGAGCGGCACGGGAAAGTCATTAATCGCGCGCGCCATCCACCGGCGCAGTGATCGGCGCGACGGCCCATTCGTCGAAGTCGCATGCGGGGCACTGCCCGAAAACCTGCTCGAAAGCGAGCTATTTGGGCACGTTGCAGGTGCTTTCACGGGTGCCCTGGGCGAAAAATGCGGCAAGTTCAAGCAAGCGGACGGCGGCACAATATTCCTGGACGAGATCGGAACGTCGTCCCCCGGCATGCAAGTCAAGCTGTTACGCGTGCTGCAAGATTTCGAGTTCGAGCAAGTGGGCGGCACCAAGACGTTTCACGTCGACAGTCGACTTGTCCTGGCAACCAATGAAAACCTGGCCCAAGCGGTAGCCGAAGGCCGTTTTCGCCAGGATCTTTACTATCGCGTGAACGTGATCAACATCGAACTGCCCCCGTTACGCGAGCGGACCTCTGATATCCCGCTGCTGGCGCGGCATTTTCTGGAAGAAATCTGCAGCGAAACCAATAGGACTATCGAGGGTTTCGACGCGGACGCATTGGGAGCGTTGCGCAACTACCGGTGGCCAGGCATTGTGCGCGAGCTTCAGAATGTCGTCGAACGTGCGGTGTTGCTCGGTAAGGGACCACGTATCTCGCTGACCGATTTGCCCGACCAGCTGCTCGCGAACGCCACGGCACCGGTCACGCCACTCGCCGGCCAGACGCTCAAGGAGGCACTTGCCGGCCCCGAACGCCAGATTATCCTGGAAGTTCTCCGCGCCAACGAATGGAATCGCAATCTTACGGCGGAATCGCTGGGTATCAACCGCACCACGCTCTATAAGAAAATGAAACGCCTCGGACTCGACCACCCGGATTACGCGGTGTCCTAGGAGAAGCGGCACGCGGCCCAGCCGAGGTCCTCCGGTACGATGGACGCCCACGTCCGTTTTCCACCGAAGGAATTCGCTGGAAGCACGCACCCAAAACGCGTTCCGACGGCCCCCCTGGCGGTGGCCTGTAGAAAAACGCGCCGTCACGGCAGTCAGTTTTGTTGCGCGTCGAGTCGATGTGCGGCG
>CAZSOG010000861.1:0-2981 GCA_964607555.1 uncultured Pirellulaceae bacterium
AGCATTTCGATCCCGTTGCCGCAGGTCAGGAGCGACTCGGTCATGGCCGCCGCCAGCGACAGGATCGCCTCTATTGCCGCGTTGGGCTGGTTGTCGTCCGGTGCCGATGGCGTGTGAAATGTGTCGAGAATCACGGCCACCGTCGGATGTTGCGGATCGCAGTATTCGCGTACGACCGGCTGGCCCAGACGTGCCCAGGATGGATAATCCCATTTGCGAACCGGTACGCCCGGCTGATACTCTCGGCTGCCAACGTACTCGCCGTTCAGGCCGATGTTCTGAAATGCGAGCGTCGTGCCACGGGCCAGATTGGGGACGGATCGTACCAGTTCCAACGAACGCAAGGGACGATAGAACGGCAGGATGAGCGCGCTGCGGCGCAGCGGATAGGTCGTGCCACGCCGCACCAGTTCCAGAGGGAACAACGTGGTTGCACGGAGCCGCGGTAGCGGATATTCGCCACGCCGCAGGGCCCGTACCGTGTTCCGTACCGTGATCGACTCACCCGGATACAAAGCCGGTACGGAGCATGCGGGCTGTGCGATATCCCAAATGCCGGCCTCGGGAACTAGTTCGATTTGCAGCGCGTATGCCGGCCGCCGGCCACGATTCGTGATCTCAACGGGAAGCACGCGAGTTTCCGACCGCATCCAATGTTCCGGACAGGTTGCCCGGACCGCCAAACGCGGTCGATAAAGAAAGCTTACCGAGCTGGTGAGCAGCAAGAGGGTCGTGCTGGAAATAAAAACGATCGCCCACACGGAGTCCAGGTCCGCCAAGGTGGGTAGCGCGCAGATCATGATCAGCGAGATGACTTTCCCAACGATCGTCAATTGGTCGCGCCACCAAGCGTGTATTTTAAGAAACGTCCGAAATTGTCGGGCAATCCAACGCTTCATGCCGGAACACTCACATCACGCAAAATCTCGGTAATGATCTCATCCCGCTCCAGGGATCCAGCGGACGAACGGGCGACCACCAGCCGATGCCGCAAGACAAGCGGCACCACATGTTGCACATCGTCCGGGAGCACGTACGCACGGCCGTCGAGAAACGCCGTTGCTTGTGCCGCCTGGAATATCATCAACGTCGCGCGCGGGCTGCAGCCAAGCACTAGTCGATCATGCGTGCGCGTGCGCGTCGCAATCTTGACGATGTAGTTGGCAATGGCCCGGTCAACGTGAACTTGGTGGACAAGAGTATGGCACTCACTCAACTCGTCCTTCGTGAGCACGGGCGCCACCTCGTGGCCGTTCCAATCCGCATGCGATTGCGCATACAATAGATCGATTTCGCTCTCGCTATCGGGGTACCCCATCGACAACTGGAACAGAAAACGATCCAGTTGCGATTCGGGCAGCGGGAAAGTGCCTTGATGACCGACGGGATTCTGGGTGGCCAGCACGATGAACGGACTCTCCAAATGGTACCGCTTGCCTTCCACCGTGACTTGCCCTTCCGCCATTGCCTCCAGCAAGGCGGCCTGCGTGCGCGGTGACGCGCGGTTGATTTCGTCCACCAGCAGCAGATTGCAGAAGACCGGGCCCGGCCGGAAACTGAACTTGCCGTCCTGCGGGTTGAGCACCGAGAAGCCGAGAATATCCGAGGGCAAGAGATCCGGCGTGCTCTGGATCCGGTTGAATTTGAGATCCAGGCAGCCGGCAAGCGTCTTGGTCAAGGTCGTCTTGCCAACGCCGGGAACGTCCTCGATGAGGACGGAACCGCCGGCAAACAGCGCGATGATCACGTCGCGGATCACATCGTCCTTGCCGCGAATTACCTTGCCAAGGTCCGCGCTGAGCTGCTGGAGCCGGTCGGTGTAGATATTGATCGTGGGTGCGGATGGAGTCATGGCGATTTGTCCTGCAACGAGATGTGTCTTGCCACGCGGCGCACCACCGAAAAAATGGATGGAATCCAGATTCGGGCACGGCTTAATGGTCTTAATCCTAGAGGGAATCTCACTTTTGACAACAAGACGCGGGGCTCGAAACGCCTGTCGGTGATTGTACACCCAAGCATCGCCGCGTGAAAAGCGTTTTTTTTGGGGATTCAATGCCTGCCGGCGCGGTTTCTTGACCCGGGCGCCGCGGGTTTCTATGATGGGGCGCGTCGCGGTTTATCTTGGCATTCGAGGGGAGGCAACCAAATGACGGCCATCGAGCAGCAAATCGTCGCGCGGAATTGGAAGATTATTGTCAGCGCGGTACTGGTGATTTGTATCGGTGCGGCGCGCGCCGCGCCGGCGGGCACGATTCACGCGTCACGCACCTCGGCCAAAGCGATCCTCGACGCGAGCGGCGTGCGCGGTGGACTGATCGTCCATTTCGGCTGCGGCGCTGGAGAATTGACGGCGGCGCTGCATGCCAACAACCGTTACGTCGTGCACGGTCTGGACGCCGATCCGCGCAACATCGAGCGGGCACGCGAACGCATCCGATCGCGCGGGCTTTACGGCAAGGTCTCGGTGGAGTGTTGGCGGGGCGAGCGCCTGCCGTATATCGACAACCTCGTGAACCTCTTCGTGAGCGATGATCCGCACGGTCTGCCGATGGCGGAAGTTCAGCGTGTGCTGGCGCCCGGCGGCGTGGCGTATATTCGGCGGGCGGGCGCGTGGACGAAGACCGTCAAGCCGCGTTCCGAAAAGATCGATGATTGGACGCATTCCTTCTATGATGCCAGCAACAACGCGGTCTCCAAGGACATGGTCGTCGCGCCGCCCTACCATATGCAATGGGTCGCGGGGCCGCAAAATGCGCGAAGCCACGAAAATGCCAGTGTCAGCGCGGTGGTGTCGGCCGCCGGGCGATTGTTCTACATCGTGGACGAGGCCCCGGCTGCTTCGACATCCTTGCCCGCGCAATGGGTCGTCCTTGCACGCGACGCGTTCAGCGGAGCCCCGCTTCGGAAACGACCGATCCCGCGATGGGACGCACACCCCTCCGGGCGCGACAAGAAGCCCCCCGAGCTCCCGCGCCCGC
>CAZSOG010000862.1:0-2947 GCA_964607555.1 uncultured Pirellulaceae bacterium
AAGATTAAGAGATAAGAGTAAGATTAAGAGTGAAGGGCCGCGTCCTGATCGACATCCGGCACGCCCCATGGCGGGTCAAACCTTGCTTCCCAGGTCCTAAATTGCTAGGGTGAACAGAACTGCCGCATCGACCATGTGGTTCGCGACCGAGGCGGGTTTCCTGAAAGGCCGGCATGACGCCGCGGGCGGCAGGGCATTTACGCGCGTCTTCGACGGACGTGGACGTCCATCGCGAGGTTCTTAGAACAGACTGTTGGGATGGGTTTCAGGTTCCGATATCCAGAACGATCCTTCGGAAGGAGTAGCAAGAAATGAATTCGAGTCATTCCCGGTTGTCGCGCATGGGGTTCGCGCGCTCGTTGATGTTGCTTGCCCTGGGAATGTTCAGCGTCGCGGTGGCCAGGGGTGCTGATTCGCCACACGCGTTGCTTACCCAATCGGGGATACAAGGTGGTCTGATCGTTCACTTGGGATGCGGTGATGGGGGCCAGACGGTCCCGTTGCACGTCGGGCCGCAGTTCATTGTGCATGGACTCGACGTGCGCGCATCGCAAGTGGCCCTTGCGCGCAAGACCGCGAACGAGCACTCGGTTGCCGGCGCCGTCAGTTTCGATCAATGGGATGGTCGCCACTTACCCTATGCCGACAACCTCGTCAATTTGATCATCGCTGACGAGCCGGGCAACGCCACGCGGGATGAGCTCATGCGCGTGCTGGCACCACGGGGCGTCTTGATGACGCATAAGGACGGGCATTGGATCAAGGCGGTGAAGCCTTGGCCGGAGGACATCGATCAATGGACGCATTACTTGCACGGACCGGACGGGAATCCGGTGGCAAGCGACCAGAAGGTCGGTCCGCCGCGCCGGATCCAGTGGCTTGGCAATCCGCTATGGTCGCGGCATCATGATCACATGGCGAGCATGACATCACTGGTTTCCGCCAACGGGCGTCTGTTTTACATACTGGATGAGGGACCTAGGATCTCGATTCAACTGCCTTCGGAGTGGCATCTGATCGCACGTGACGCGTTCAATGGCACGATACTCTGGAAGCGTAACATCGATCGATGGAATACGCGCCAATACCCACTGAAGAGTGGTCCGGCGCATCTGCTCCGGCGTCTGGTCGCGGTCGGTAATCGAGTTTACGTGACTTTGGGTATCGATGCGCCGGTTACGGTGTTGGATGCGGCGACGGGCAAGACGCTCCAGACGTACGCGGGAAGTGAATTCACGCGTGAGATCGTCGTCTCCCAGGGCGTTGCCTTCTTGACGGCTGACACTTCCCCGTCCCCCCTTCCGAAGTGGCAGCGTATTTCGACCTATGTGTGGGATAATACGCAACGCGCGAACCCGGAATACGGTTGGCACGGCACGATGCGGCGGATCTTGGCGTACGACACGCAGTCGGGCAAGTTGCTGTGGAAGTCGGACGCGCCGGTCGCCCCCTGTTCACTGGCAGCCGATCCAACGCGCGTCGTCTTCCATGACGGGAAACACCTGGTTTGCCTGAACCGGGCCAACGGCACGGTTCTATGGGAATCCGAGGAGGCACCGACATCGATTCCCGTGCCGACGAACACCGGGCCGCGCGTGGTCATTTACGGGGATGTGATTCTTTTGGCACCGAACAACGGCAAGATATCGGCGTGGGCGGCCCGGGATGGACACAAGTTATGGGAGAGACAACAGCGGCCGAGTGGACACATGTCGCTGCGCGACTTGATGGTCGTGGATGGCCAGGTGTGGACGGCAGCGATTGCTTCGAACCGGATGGACGGTACGTTCATCGGCTATGATCCGGAAACGGGTGCGCAGAAAACCCAATTCAAACCCGACGTGCACCTGCATTGGTTCCATCACCGCTGCTATCCGGCCAAGGCGTCGGGCCATTACATCTTGACGGCGCGCAATGGTACCGAGTATGTGGATCTGGTCAACCAGCATTGGGAACCGAACCATTGGGTGCGCGGCGGATGCATCTATGGCGTGATGCCTTGTAATGGGTTAACGTACGCGCCGATGGATTCGTGCGGCTGCCAGTTGGAAGCGAAACAGGAGGGGTTCAAGGCGCTTGCGGCCGGTCCGGTGCCGACGACATTGGCGGACGGCATGGTGCCGCCGCGACTGGCGAAAGGCCCCGCCTTTGGGCAGGTGGGTCCGGCGGCGGCCAGCGACACGGACTGGCCAACGTACCGGCATGACGCGGCGCGGAGTGGGGCCTGCAATGGAGCGCTTCCAACGGAACTTGGAACCGCTTGGCAAACGAATCTCGGCGCGCGGCCCACGGCGCCGATCATTGCGGCGGGGCAGGTAATTGTCGCGACGAAAGAAACGCACACGGTTCACGCGCTGTCCGCGACGACCGGCAAGAAGAACTGGTCCTACACCGTCGGTGGACGCGTGGATTCACCACCGACGTACTATCAAGGCCTGGTCCTGTTCGGGTCCGCTGATGGATATGTCTACGCCCTCCGCGCGACCGACGGCGAGCTGGCCTGGCGGTTTCGCGCCGCGCCGATCGATCGCCGACTCATGGCCTATCAGCAACTGGAATCAGCCTGGCCCGTCCATGGTAGCGTACTGATTCACGACGGCGTTCTCTATTGCACGGCCGGCCGCAACATGTTCCTGGACGGTGGCATCCATTTTCTGCGGCTCGATCCGCTCACGGGCAAGCTCCTGGGCGAAGTCGTCATGGGCGACATCGATCCAGTCTCCGGCAAGGAGATGCAGCGTGCTTACCTGGAGAAGACCCAGGGCAACAACATGCCGGTCGCGCTTTCGGACATCCTGTCGTGTGACGGGAACCACATCTGGATGCGATCACAAAAAATCGGTTTCGATGGCAAACGTCTCGAAATCGGGCTCGAGAAAGTCATCCAACAGCCGACTCCGGACTGTCACTTGTTGTGCCCTGTCGGTGTCCTGTGCGGTTCCTTGTT
>CAZSOG010000863.1:0-2942 GCA_964607555.1 uncultured Pirellulaceae bacterium
TGCACAATCATGCGCTCCACCCACACAAGGTGGGCGGGGGCGTAACTCCCTCGATCGTAGTGAGTTACGCTATTCCTGACACAAAAAGTGACGCTGTCCATTTAAGATTAAGATTAAGAACCAAATCGCCGTGCACGGCCAAAGGCCGCGTACGGTTGCATTTTTTTCGATTCGGCAATCACGCGTGAGGTTCGGTCATGCGCATCGGATCGAGTGCCTCCTGCAGGGTCGCTTGCGGCAGAATGTCCTTTTCGAGGCACAACGCGCGGATCGTCTTGCCGCTGGCGAACGCCTCCTTGGCCAACTGCGCGGCCTTTTCGTAACCGATCAGCGGGTTCAGGCTGGTCACCATGGACAGGCTCTGTTCGACCGCGGCGGCACAAGCTTCTTCGTTCGCTTCCATGTCACGTGCGCAAAAATCGTCGAACGCGCGCGTCACGGATGCCAACAATCGGACACTTTCCAGGGCGGCGTGACCAATGATCGGCATCATGATATTCAATTGGAATTGGCCACCGGCGGCACCACCCATCGTCACGGTTTGGTCATTTCCCATGACGCGCGCTGCCACCTGCATCATACTCTCGCACATGACCGGATTCACCTTTCCGGGCATGATGGAGCTTCCCGGTTGCCGGCTCGGCAGCTTGACCTCATAGAAGCCGCAACGCGGCCCGGAGCCAAGCCAGCGAATATTGTTCGAGACATTGAACAAGGTCGTGGCAATCGTCCGCAACAGGCCGTGGCACGCGACCAGACCGTCACGCTGGGCAATCGACTCGAAGTGATTGACCGCCTCGACGAACGGGATGCCGGTCTCGGTTGCCAATACCGCCGCGACGCGCTGGCCGAACTCTGGATGCGTATTGATGCCGGAGCCGACGGCCGTCCCGCCAACCGCCAATTCCAGCAGGCTGGCGACGGCCGTATCGGCACGCTCGACCGCAAGCTCGATTTGCCGCGCGAAACCGCTGACCTCCTGGCCTAGTCGCAGTGGGGTCGCATCCATCAGGTGCGTCCGTCCAATCTTGATGATGGCGTCCCATTGTTCGGATTTTTGTTTGAGTGTCGCGTGCAACTGACGCAGCGCGGGGATCAGGTCGTTACGAATCTGCTGCGCGACGGCCACGTGAATCGCGGTTGGAAACGTGTCGTTCGTGCTCTGCCCCATGTTGACATGATCATTCGGGTGAATCGGCTTGGTTGGCGCGACACGATCCCCACCGGCCAGTTCGATGGCGCGGTTCGCGATGACTTCGTTGCAGTTCATATTGCTGGACGTGCCCGACCCGGTCTGAAACACATCGACGGGGAATTCGGCATCGAGTTTTCCGTCGACGACTTCCATGCAGGCCGCCAGCAACGCGTCGACCTGGGAGTCGTTGAGCGGGTTCTTGCCGGACCCCGTTAGTTTTCCAAGGTCCCGGTTCGCGATCGCACAGGCGTACTTGACCTGTCCCATGGCATGGATCAGGGCCGGTGACAAGGGCCACCCGGAAATCGGAAAATTGTCGACCGCACGTTGTGTTTGCGCACCATAATACGCCTGCGACGGGACCTGGACCTCCCCCATGGAGTCGCGTTCAACTCGAAAATCGCTCATCGTTTGGTTCCTTTCTCAATATGTAACCAGGTGCACATGTACGAGCGTGCCGGGGATTTCGTCATGATAGTCCGATTATCGCCGCGCTCCAAGGCGGCACGGTAGCGAACGGCGGACGAGTGCTTGGGCAACTTCGAACCCGACGACAGGCAATCCCGACTTGATCCCGGCGCGCGACTGTGCCATGCTCATTGGACCGCGACGATGCAAACGGACCGTGTCGAGTCTGCCACGGGTACCGATTCCAGGCCACGGGAGTGACGTTCGAATCGAGAGGAGTTGCACGATGGGTGGAAGGGCCATGCGCACGGCACGTCTGTCTTTCTTGATACTCTTGGTCTTCATGCCGGCCATGTCATGGTGCTGGCCGGCCGAACTCGAAGGCGGCAAGTCCGGGGCACGACCCGTGGTGACGGCGCCGGCCCAAGCGTCCTCGACCGCCCCCCAGACGCCGTCCGCACCATCGGAACCGCCGATCGATGTTGGCTGGCCCCTGGTCATTCTGGCCGTTGGCATGCTGGTGGTACTCGGTTTGATCATTGGCCTGAAGGTCAACGCGTTCATTGCCCTGATCACGGCGGCGATGGTGGTCAGTTTGATGGCATCCGGGCCGCTGGCCGACAAGATCGCGCGGGTCGCGACCGCGTTCGGTCAGTCGGCCGGTAAGATAGGGATCGTGATCGCGATGGCCGCCGTCATTGGCAAGTGCATGCTGGACAGTGGCGCGGCGGACCGGATCGTGCGCGCGTTTCTGCGGTTGTTTGGGGAACGCCGCGCGCCGACGGCACTGATGGGCAGCGGTTTTGTCCTTGCCATCCCGGTCTTCTTCGACACGGTGTTCTACTTGTTGGTTCCGCTGGCACGCTCGCTGTACCGGCGCACCGGGCGTCACTATCTGCTTTATGTCCTGGCGATCGCGGCGGGCGGCGCGATCACGCATACGCTGGTCCCACCGACGCCGGGGCCGCTCGTCATGGCCGACCAGCTTGGCTTCCCGTTCGGCATTATGATTCTGGTGGGTGCCGTCGTGGCACTTCCCTCCGCGATTGCCGGACTCCTGTTCTCGGGACTCGCGGATCGTCTGATGCCCGTCCCGATGCGCCCGATCGGTTCGGAGCCGGAGCCCGAACCGCTGGCGGATTCCGAGTTGCCCTCGCTGGGGCTATCATTGGCGCCCGTTGTCCTGCCGGTCTTGTTGATTTCCGCGGATACGCTGTATCCGGTTCTTGTCTCCGCGACCGGCGCGTCGGTCACGGCCGGAACGTGGCTCGCCACGATGGGCTCGATCGTCGCGGTTTTGGGAAACGCCAATCTGGCATTGCTTGTATCGGCCGTGATC
>CAZSOG010000864.1:0-2938 GCA_964607555.1 uncultured Pirellulaceae bacterium
GCTGAAAATCGGGCGCCGTCTTGCCGACCAGTTGGGCCACGTCGCCGTTACGCAACGCCGCGAACAGATCGTTCACCTTCCTGGCGTCGGCGGGTATGTTGATCGTGAACGTACGGTCGGGCAGGAGCCCGCCAATATCCCACTGAAACTCATTCGTGGTCGTGAGTTGGAAAGTCCGCTGGGCGTCGATCGGGATCGACACGGTGCGGACCATTCTAGTCAACAGCGGCTGGCCTTCCTCCAGGAACCACGTGTCCAAAAGACGATTGTCGGCCAATATCAGACGAAAATGGCGAACTTTTTTGCCGTTCTGAAGCTCGCTACCCTGATCTTGCAGCGAACGAATCTGCGCGACCAGATGGGCGCGGAAGTTGGGTCGAATGAGAAAATCGACGCCCGACTCGCCAAGCATCTGGACGGTCATTGGGTCGCTTTCCAGTTCCTTGTACAGGTTGGAAACGAGCTGCTGACTGTAGTATTTGGAGGGTTGATACCAGCGGGTCACGGTTCGTCCGTCGCTGACACACACGAATTGCGTCGGACCCGTTTCCTTGGAGCCGGCTTCGATCAGCAGTTTACCGCGCGTTTGTGAAATGACCCGGAACAAATTGGTTCCCGCGGCATCCTGGGCGCCGCCGCGACTAGTCCACCGACTGGTAACATTGACCGTGAATCGAGGACAGGTTTTCAGGAGCGTCTCGAATTGCTGCACCACGGTGTCGAAACGCGTTTCGGCCGCGTTCAATTGAGCCGAAGGCGGGGCGATCGGTGCACGTGTGGGAAGAACTTGGGCCACGGCGAGTCCCGGCGCGGCACAGACGAGTCCGATAACGACACAGACAAGACGGCGAGCGATCATGGTTCCTACTCCTTTATGTGGGCAAGTGTCCGGTGGCATCATGCGTGCGCGGCACGGCGGATCGCACCGGTCCGTTTCTCGAGTTTGCCGCATGTCAGCAGGTTACCAGCTTGGTACAGTTGATTCAGTTGCTCGATGGACTTCGATATCTGAGCGACGGTCGGAATGTTTTTGATCTGACTGTTGCCCGCTAGTTGCTGCCAACCGGTCGTCAGGCTGCGCGCGATGGCATTGATGCGGTTCAAGTGCGTCCGCAGACGATCCGGTGGCGTGTCCCATGAAATATCCTGACGTAAATCGGATAGGGCATTGCGGAGATTCCGCGCGGTGGCCTGTAGTTCCGGGGCGCGAGTCAAGTAGGGCAAAAGCGGTGTGAGCCCGGTCGTGAACGCGTCCACTTCGGCGACTGCGCGATCGATCAGTGCCGTGGATTGCGCTCCCGCGAGCGAGCTTGTGGCATATTGCAGCTGGTACGGGAGATGATGGAACGTCGGCCAGTTGAACACAACGGCAGAGCTCGGATCGATGCTCGCTCCCTGGGATACGCCCAGCAAGCGGCCGATCTGCTCAAGATCCTGGGCGACCTGCCGCCAATCCTGGACGATGTAACCAGACGGGGTCCCAAACCGGAGACTACGCGATACCCCGTCGGCACGCGTCCGCAACTGGCCGAACAGTGTGCGTAGCGATTGCATCGTGCCGCCACCGTACAGCGTGTGTTGAATCGCATCGACCTGCGAACTGAAAAACTCCATGTCGCGCAACAGCTGGTTATCATAGTCGGATCGGTTCGTGATCGACCGTACCGAGTAGATAACCTGCTGTGTGTCTCGCAAAAGGGCGACCGTCGCTTTGATCAGCTCGTTGTTATCCGCCGGGCCAGGCGCCGGCTGGGTCGGTTGGCCGGGCAGCGGAACCAGCGTGGAATCGGTACCGTCCGGTTTGCCGAGTTTGTCAAACTGTATTGTGAAGCGACTTAAATACCAGCTGGACGTGGACGCCGACAAATGATTCCAACGCAACTCGTTCTCCAACGCGGTAAGGGCGATCTGGACATCGTGGTAAGCCTGATTCTTGGTTGCCGGGTCACCGCTGTAAGCACGCTGGAACGACTGTGTCACGGTAAGCAGGTTGCGCCCCATGACAATCGCCTGCCGGCCGCGCGCAATTCCACCAAGTTCCGATTGCAGCGCGCCGCTCAGCAATTGTGCCGTCGCCACCAGCTGATCAACCGGGCCACTCTTGGGCAACTCGAACACCGGTTTCTGGGCCGTCAATTCCTGGGCAGCCGCTTTGAGAAACGCTTGTACCACACGTTTGCGATCGCCGCCGATTTGATTGAAATACCGGACCCATTGCGTGGACTCGCTGACCGTCGGCGTGCGACTCAGCACGTCCGCGAACAGACCCGTGAAAAACGCGTTGGGATCGTTCTGGTAACGGCGGAAATAAGCGTTCGACGACAACAGGGCAATTTGCAGATCCTCCGCGGACCCACCTTTGTTCAGCTTCCACACCCACTGCGTCACTTCGTTCGAGCTCGGTTCGCGATTGACGTATCTGCGGAACAAGTTGCGCACGTAGTCCGCTGAGTTGTACGACTGGCTCCATGCGGTCGGCACGCGCCCGATTGCCAGGACCATGACCAGCAGGAGGAGGATTCTGCCGAGACGCATTGTATTGCTCCTTCTTCAAGACAAGGTCGCGGTCGCGGCCCTGCAACAATCCATCGTTTCGATGCCCAAATCGACACGTCCGTCGTGGAAGCGGCTGAACACACTCCCGAAGCCGTCTTGTCACAGCCGCTGAGACGCGTCGATTCTCGTGGCCCGTTAGAGCTCTTGCGAGCCGCATTGTCTTACCGGATGCCGGCTCGTCAGGACTCGATGCAATGCCCGCAACTGAAATCCAAGTGTCATGAGACTCGAGAAGCCGCTTGGTGTCAAGATGGGTACTTGGAGTGGGATTTGCGGGCCCCGCGCCGGATCGCACAGGGCCGAGTCATGCGCTCCACCGAGTCAAGCTCGGTGGCGAGGGGGGGGCGTGTGAGTGGGACGCGTGAGGGATTCCTGCTGCGTC
>CAZSOG010000865.1:0-2934 GCA_964607555.1 uncultured Pirellulaceae bacterium
TTCCTGTCAGTCCGCCTATGGCGGATTTATCCCGGTAAAGCGATGATTCTGCACTGCCTGCGGCGCTCACCCGACATCAACTCCCGTGGCGACTAAACTCGACCCAAAAACTTGACTCAAGATCATCAATTTCCGGCCCATAAGATCTCTAGCTGATAATCTCCCGGATCACGCGCGCGGTTTCAACCCCGGTCAGTCGCTGGTCCAGGCCTTGGAACGGGAATGTCAGTCGTTCGTGATCGATGCCCAGCAGATGCAGCATGGTCGCATGCAGGTCGCGGACGGCCACCGGGTCTTGCACGACGTTGTAGCTGAAATCATCGGTCTCACCGTAGGAAACGCCCCCCTTGATGCCACCGCCCGCCAGCCAGGCGGAGAAACAGCGTGGGTGATGATCACGGCCGTAATCGTTGTGCTCGAGTTTGCCCTGGCAGTAGACCGTGCGCCCAAATTCGCCCGCGAAGACGACGATCGTATCATCGAGCAGACCATGTTGTTTCAAGTCCTTTAAGAGCGCCGCCGAGGGCTGATCGACATCATAGCACTGTCCCCGAAGCTGTTTCGGCAAGATCGTGTGATGGTCCCAGCCGCGATGAAAGATCTGCACGAACCGCACACCCCGTTCGACCATCCGCCGCGCGAGCAAGCAGTTTCGGGCGTACGATCCATTCTTGTGCACCTCCGGTCCATACGAGTCCATGACCGTTTTGGATTCTCCGGAGATATCCGTCAGCTCGGGCACGGACGCCTGCATGCGAAACGCCAATTCTTGCTGGGCGATCGTCGTTTCTATCTCGGGATCGCCAATCTCGGCATGGTGTTTTCGGTTCATCTGACCGAGTGTGTCCAGCATCCGGCGGCGCACCTGCCGGTCAATGCCGCTGGGATTAGACAGGAACAGAACGGGGTCCCCGGACGTCTGGAACGCAACGCCCTGGTGCTTGGAAGGTAAGAAGCCACTTCCCCACAAACGGCTGTACAGGGCCTGAACATTGCGCGTACCGCCGGTCCAATAGGCCGAGGTGAGGACGATAAAGTCGGGCAGATCACGGTTCATCGATCCCAGGCCATAACTTAACCACGCGCCCATGCTTGCTTTACCCGGGATTTCGGACCCCGTGCAGATGAACGTCTTGGCCGGGTCGTGGTTGATCGCATTGGTGTGCAGCGATTTGACGATACACAGATCGTCCGCCACTTTGGAAAGGTGTGGCAGGATCTCGCACATCCAGATGCCGTTCTCGCCCTGGCGGTGGAACTTGAACATGGAGGGCGCGACCAGCTGTGTCTTGCCCTTGGTCATCGCGGTCACGCGCTGCCCCATGCTGATACTCTTGGGCAGCGGCTTCTTGAACAGTTTTTCCAGGTTCGGCTTGTAGTCGAACAGGTCGATTTGACTCGGCGCGCCGGCCATGAAAAGGAAAATGACGTGCTTGGCTCGCGCGTTTTGCTTCCCGAGCGCGCGGGCCACGCTGTTTTGCGGCAGCAACGCCGCCAAGGCCGCCGCCCCCAGCCCCATGCCCGACGTCTTCAAGAACTGCCGCCGCGCCTGTAACCGATTGTGCTCCGCCGAGATTTCGTACATGTTTCTGGTCTCGATGTTTATAATTGTTTTATTTTTTATTTCTAATTTTTTATTTTTTCCACTACTGTCGAGTCTTCGTGATATCGAGATTGTAGATTGTGCTGGTCAACGCGGTCCACGCCGCCAATTCGGCGGTCGAGTCGCCTTCACGCAAGGGGACCCCTTGGCAAAGCTGGTCGGCCAGTGTCGAATGGTCGCGATAGACTGCTTCCAGGTCCTTGACCAACTTCAGAAACGCCTTGGTTTCGGCCGCGTCCGGCAGCTGTGACGTGATTGTCTCGTAAAGGACGGCCACGCGCGCGGCCGAGTCACGCGAACGATCCGCGAGTGTTTCGTACGCTAGATGGCGTGCCGCCTTCATGTACTCCGGCTCATTCATCAACAGCAGAGCCTGGAGCGGTGTATTCGTGCGTTCGCGACGCGCGGTACAGGCTTCCCTGGTCGGCGCGTCGAGAATCGTCATTTGCGGAGGTGGCATGCCGCGTTTCCAAAACGTGTAGAGACTGCGCCGATGGATCTTGCCGCCCGTATCGGGCGTGTAGACGCGCGGATACGAGCTGGGCATGCTCACCGCTTTCCACAACCCCGGCGGCTGTGGAGGTTTGACACTCTTGCCATACATCGTGCGGTTCAGCAAGCCGCTTGTCGCCAGCACTTGATCACGAATCACCTCCGCATCCATGCGAAATCGGGAGCCACGCGACAAGAGGCGGTTATCCGGGTCACGTTCGAACCGTTCCGGAGTGGCCGCGGAACTTTGTCGATACGTTGCGGACATCACGATCTGTTTCACCAGTGCCTTCACATCCCATCCGGACTCGACGAAGGTAACCGCCAGGTAGTCGAGCAGGTCGGGATGGCTGGGCCACTTGCCTTGCGCGCCGAAATCCTCCGCGGTCTTGACGATGCCGACGCCGAACAACTGCTGCCAGAACCGGTTTACGGCCACGCGCGCGGTCAGCGGGTTTTTGGCCGAGACAAACCACTGGGCGAGATCCATGCGCGTCGGCGTCCCCTTCTTGGCCGCAAGCGGTGGCAAAAAAGCGGGCGTCGCGCGTTGCACACGCTCCCCCAGGTGGTCATATGCGCCCCGAATGTGAATGTAGGCCGGGCGCGGTTCGGCCCGCTCCTTCATCACCATCGCCATGGGAATCGCCAGCTCGAGCGCCCGTTTCTCGGCCTCGGCCTTCGCGAGAATCTGTTTCGCTTGTTTCAGTTTCTCGGCGAGCGCGTCTTTTTCCGGTTGCTTATCCGGCTCCTTGGCAGCGGTGTTGTCCTTGGTCGGCGCGCTCTTGTGCGGCTCCTTCCCGTCTTGGGTAAGTGCTTTCTCTGCCGTCTCCTTCTTCTCC
>CAZSOG010000866.1:0-2933 GCA_964607555.1 uncultured Pirellulaceae bacterium
CTGGTCGAGCGGCGGAAGGCGAATCACGTTTCAGACCGTCAAGGGGCACATCCACGAGTTGGATCTGGCCACCGGCCAGGAGGAACAGCTGACATTCGGGGCCGACATCCAACGCGATGCACGGTACTCGCCCGACGACTCGCTGCTCACGTTTTGTCGCGCGCCAACCGAAGAGGGCCCGTGGCAAATCTGTGTGCTCGATCTGGAGAGCGACGACCTCGACTGGGTGCAGATTACGCACAAGGGTTCGAACCAGCTGCCCGATTGGTGGGCGGCAGGGGAAGACCAGAACCACGAATCACATAAATAAGGGGACGTGTGACCCCGGACCGAATTCGCAATCTGCCCCCAAACGCCAGGAGATGATCTTATGAACGCGTTATCCAGGCTGAACTCGTGTCCATCACGGTGGTTCTTGTTGACGATTGCACTGGCAGTCGTGAATGTTGGCACATTGTCTGGCGGTGAGGCGTTCGTGCCGCTACGGCTTGGTGCCGTGAAGCCGGACGGCTGGTTGAAGGCCGTGCTGACGCGCGATCTGGTCTCAGGCTACGCGGGTCATCTCGATGATCTTCTGCGGGATCCACGCACGAAAAACTATTTCTTGCGGCCGGAATACAACGATTTCGTGACGCGTGCCAACAGCCGCGGAAGCCGACGTGACGATCGTGGCCTATCGATTCCGCCGGGTCAGCATTCCTGGTGGCACGCGGAGATGATCGGCGACTGGCATGACAGCCTGATCCGGGCCGCGTTCCTGACCGGCGATCCGGTGGCCCGCAAGAAAGCGGACCGTTTCGTCGCGGCGATTCTCAAATCGCAGGATGACGACGGATACATTGGGATTTATCCCAAGGGGTTTCGGTTTCATTTCGCCGGGCCCGATGCCGAGCTGTGGACCCAGCGATGTGTTCTTTTGCCGCTGCTTGCCTACTACGAGTTCACCGGGCGGCAGGACGTCTTGGACGCAGTCCAGCGGGCGGTAAAGCTGACCATTGAGCAATACGGACCCGACGCGCCGAACTATTTTGACAACCCGGGACAGATCGGGGCTGGAGTTGCGCACGGCCTGATGTTCCTGGACGTGTTGGAGTGGCTTGATCGCCTGACGGGTGACGCCGTTTATCGCCGCGCGGCGTTAGCGCTGTACGCCGAATACAACGCCGCGACGCGTATCAAGGTCCCGGACGCGCAGCTGACTCGGCTGTTGGATCCCGCGATCCCGTTCGGTGGGCACGGCCCGGATGTTATGGGTTTTCTGCGGGTGCCCTTGTTCTGCTATTACGCTTCCGGCAAACAGGTTTATTGGCAGGCGTGGGAGAACGCGATGCGCAAAACGGAGCGGCATTTGGGCGTGGGCGGCTCGCCGTTGTCCGGTCAGGGTGAAGAGATCACGCAGAAAGGGCAGACGCCCGACATGCCTTACGAGTATTGCTCGACCTTTTACCTGATCCACTCGTTGACGTGGGCGATGCAGAAGACGGGCGAGGCGCGCTATGCCGACATGCTTGAGCGTGCCTGGTTCAACGCCGCGCAGGGCGCGCGGTTCGCCAACGGCAAGGCGCTAACCTACTATTCCGCGGACGAGCGACTATGGGTGCGACAAAAGCCGCCGGAAGGGCCGGCCAACCACCGCTTCATCTATACGGCCGCTTTCTATCCATGCTGTTGCCACGACTCGGGTGCACGCGTCTATCCATACGCGATCTCATCACTCTGGTTGCGAAGCCGCGCGCCGGACGGCGACGGACTGGTGGCCATGCTGTACGGGCCATGTCACGTGGAAACAAAGATTCACGGTACGCCGGTGCGCATTGTAGAGAGGACCGGCTACCCGTTCGCGTTCGACGTCCAGTTTTCGATCGAATCGGACCACCCGGTCGAGTTCCCACTGCGTTTGCGCGTCCCGGCGTGGTCGGGCAAGCCGACCGTGGTGGCATCCGGCGCGGAAGTGACTCGTGATGCGAAAGGTCTGATAGTGGTGCGCAAGAAGTGGCAGACGGGCGATCGAGTACGTCTGACATTGAAGCCGGCAATCCAAGGTCGCCGGGCGGTGGACGGCAGGACGGCCGTCGCCTATGGGCCGTTGGTTTTTGCGCTACCGATCCCGGAAAAGGCGGAGATCGTCCAGCGTTTCCCCGACATCGGCCCAAACGGGCCTGGAGGTTTTTGCGGGTACCAATACGATCCCGTGGACTTGGCCGGCGCGAAACGACCGTTGCGACTCATGGCCGGTCAACCTGGATTCGGGTTCCGAGTGGTCACGGACCAGCAGACCGATCCACGTTATCCGTGGGATCGCCCGGCGCTGACGTTGCAGGGCAAAATGCTCGGGGCCGGCGACCAGTCCGAACTCATCACGCTGCTGCCGATGGGATCGACCATCTTGCGCCGCACGTTCTTTTGGAAAAAAGGGCGTGACTGACCTGGACGCTGTAGTGCGGAATCACCGTTCCACCGGGATAAACCCGGCGGTGACGGGAACGTGGGTGCGTTGAGGCCGGAGTAGTGCGGAATCACCGTTCCACCGGGATAAACCCGGCGGTGACGGGATGGGACAAGAGCTAGTGCTGTGCGCGGGGCTCCTGACCCCGCACGGTTGCGACCGAAGGTCTCCATCGCATCGGCATGCGTCAGTTGGTTGGAGGCGACGCCTCTTTAGAAACCTCCTGGAGGGAATTTGATGATCTTGAGTCAAGTTTTTGCATCGGACTACGCATCGAGGTCGTGGACGGGGAGAAGGGTTGGGATTGGGATTACGCGGTGGGGCGTTGGGGACGTCTGCCGGGGTATGCGTTTGGGACGGGGTTGCGGTCCGTTCGGAGAACAGACCTACCTATGCCGCCCACCTGGATATCGGGCGGCGCCGCGCGTTGATTTTTTGGGCGCCATAGGTGGAGCGGCTCTCCGAGCCGTGACCGCCTGGGGATCCG
>CAZSOG010000867.1:0-2928 GCA_964607555.1 uncultured Pirellulaceae bacterium
GTCCCGACGGACAGTGTCCACCGCTCATTGTCATGCCGGCAATACCGCCCATTCCATGTCTGCTTTGGCCGTTTTGCCGTACGAAGCACGAGTCTCTGCTCGGGTCGGAAATGCGCGCTCCCCTGGGGAGGTTTCATCCGGTGCCAACGCAACCGGTTTTCTCTGCGCGCCCGGAGTATAGCGCGCCGGAACTGCTCGCCACCGAGGCGTCGGACCGCCATCGTCTGATCCCCCCCCGGCTCTTACCCGGCCACACACCCCAGTCGGTGGCCCCCGTCCCACCGCCACGCGTCGAATTGCACCAGTAGGATTCTGGCCGTTTACCCACGCAATCTCGATCCAGATTGCCTGGTTTCACGCGTTGCGCGTTAATCTAGATCGGCTTTGCGGACTGACTGTCAGGTAGTCAATGGACAGGCCCACACAGGACGATCTACATGGGGGACTTTCTTGCCTTGCACAATAACGTGCCTAGCCGGAAACGGTGAAGCACTTCACCTACATTGACGAGCCGTCCGATGCAAAGAGCCCATGTGTTAGCTCCCGGCCACAGGCGCGCGCTGCTGCTGTGCTTTCTCTCCGTGGCCGGACTCAGTCCGCTCATGGCGCGATCGACAGCTCACGCCTCGAATCTGCGCCGCTCACCAATTGTCAAGGCCGTGCGCCAGGCTCGCCCGTCCGTGGTAAACATCCACGGCCGCAAGACCGTGCCCGGTGATCGTGACGCGTTCGGTCAGACCGAGTCGGCGCATCAGGTCAACGGCATGGGAACGGGGATCGTCATCGATTCGCGCGGTTATGTTCTTACTAACTATCACGTGGTGGAAGGCGTCAAACGGATCCAGGTCACGCTCGCCGACGAAAGCACGACCGTCGCGACACTCATTGCCAACGATCCGAAAACCGACCTGGCACTAATCAAAGTGGACTCGGATCGCCCCCTGCCGGTGATCACGATGGGAACCAGCTGTGATCTCATGCCTGGTGAGACGGTTGTCGCGGTCGGCAACGCTTACGGGTATGAGCACACCGTTACCCGGGGGATCATCAGTGCGTTACACCGTAGCGTGCAGGTCAGCGATCTACAAAAGTATCACGACCTGATTCAAACCGATGCCAGTATCAACCCGGGCAATTCAGGTGGCCCGTTGTTGAACATCGACGGCGAAATGGTCGGCATTAACGTGGCCGTGCGCGTTGGTGCACAAGGTATCGGGTTCGCGATTCCGGTCGACCAGGCGATGGAAGTCGCGGCCCACTTGCTGTCGGCCGCGCGCATCGACCACATGTACCACGGTCTCCAGGTGAGAACCGATAACGAGCCGACGGGCAGCCGTGCCATTGTCGACGACATCGTCACGGGCAGCCCCGCCGACAAGGCCGGGATTCGGCCCGGTGACGTCCTGGTATCGATCGACGGTCAAGAAATCCACCGCGCGCTGGACGTGCAGCGCGCTCTTTTGGACGGTCGCGTCGGCGAAGAAGTCACGCTGCGTCTGGTACGCGATGGCGTACAGGAATCGGTAAGCCTCGTGCTGGACCGAACACAACAGGTCGCGTCGGCCGTGGTCAATCAGTCCTGGAAGATGTTGGGGCTGCGGCTCAGTCCGATCCCGGCGGCGGTCTTCAGAAAGTACCAATCGCGATATCGCGGCGGTCTGAAAGTGGTCAGTGTGCGGCCTGGAAGTCCGGCCGCGAAGCAAGGCCTGCGACGCGGTGATATCCTGGTCGGTTTGCATAAGTGGGAAACGGCGTCCCAAGACAATATCGCGTACATCCTCAAGAGCACGGAATTTCAGGCAACGCAGCCGTTCAAATTCTATATCCTGCGTAATGGTGAGACACTGTTCGGACACATGCGGCTTGCCGGACGCTAGAACAGCCGTGTGCGTGCATTCGCGTATAATCGCGAGGGACGGATGGCTTTCGCGGTACCGCGCGGGAAAAGCATATTTCTGGCACGCTCCACTCGGCGAGAAGAATCAATGGAAGCGGAGTTTCTTGACTGGTTACACGACCAGCTTAGCGACACGCGTGACGTGTTGCTCGGTCCCGGTGATGACGCGGCGGTCCTTCGGACGCTGGCGACCAGCGACATCGTGACAACGACCGATTTACTGACCGAGGGGGTCGATTTCCTGCTGGCCGACGTCGCGCCGGCGCGCATCGGGCGCAAGGCACTTGCGGTGAACCTGAGCGATTTGGCGGCCATGGCAGCCGAGCCGGTCGCCGCCCTGGTCGCCCTGGCGTTGCCGAGAATGCGGGCTGCCGAGTTGGCGCGCGCGCTGTTTACGGGAATTCTGCCACTGGCGCGGCAGTACGGCGTCGCGATCGCCGGCGGTGATACGAACACTTGGGATGGTGGCCTGGTGATCAGTATCACCGCGATCGGTCGCGTGACCGGCCACGGACCCTTGCGGCGCGATCGAGCGCGGCCAACCGACCACATCCTGGTTACGGGGCAACTGGGAGGCAGTATACTTGGCAAGCAGTTCGACTTCGCGCCGCGCGTCACCGAGGCGCTCGCGTTGCATGCCCGGTACGATCTGCACGCCGGAATGGATATTAGTGACGGACTCGCGTTGGATCTGTGGCGGTTAGCCGCCGCGAGTCGTTGCGGCGCGGCCTTGGAGCTGGACCGGATTCCGATCGCCGCGGCGGCCCGGCAATTGGCCGAACTCGATCCTTCCGCGGGCACGTCCCTGGAACACGCCCTGGGCGATGGCGAGGATTTTGAGTTATTGTTGACCGCCACGCCTGAAGTTGCAGACCAAATTGTATTGGACCAGCCGCTTCCCGTGCCGGTGACGCGTATCGGATCGATGGTCGCACAACCGGGACTGTGGCAGCGGGGCCGCGATGGCAGTCTGCGGCCGCTGGCGCCAAGCGGATTTCAGCACGGGGAGTAAATGTGTCAACCCTTGTTAC
>CAZSOG010000868.1:0-2924 GCA_964607555.1 uncultured Pirellulaceae bacterium
GACGTTGCGCGGGGTTGCACTTCGCTAGACTGTCAGTGAAGGGCTCGTTTTTTTCGGCGGCGATGACTGACTTCAACCGCACGATGTCGGCATGCCCCCCATTGGAATGGCATTCGCGAGGTCTCGTTATTCGATTTCCGCTGTATTGGTGGCTGTTGACCCGTGCTGGATGTCCATCATCGATTCACCTGTTTCGTCAGGGAAACCCTGTTCCAACTTGAACTCGACTCGGGCTCCGTGGCACGCATGCGGAGTACTTTTGTGGAACTTCTTTGATCGGCATGCGTCAGATGTACTGGAGAGGTTGTGAACGACGACGCTCAGCTGATTTCCGATACACTGGCCGGAGACCGGGCGGCGTTTGGCAGCCTGGTTCGGAAGTACCAGGGGCGCCTGTTCAACACTCTGCTGCACGTCGTCGGCTCGCGTGAGGAAGCCGAAGACGTCGTCCAGGAGACGTTGGTCCAGGCATTTGTCAAGTTGGAGACGTTTCGCGGCCGAAGTGCATTCTATACGTGGCTGTATCGAATCGCCTTCAATATGTCCATCAGTCGTCGTCGCCGCCGTCGCCCGGAGATGTCGATTGATCACCATTATGAGACCACGGGCCACGAGATTGAGAGTCATGAGGATGCCCCGGACGATCATTTGCTGCGGCAAGAACAGGTCCAGCAGGTGCGGCAGGCGATTGGCAAGTTGAACGAGCAACATCGGGCGATTTTGATATTGCGGGAAATCGAGGGTTACGATTATGAAACCATTGGCGAGATCCTCGATGTGCCGCCCGGTACGGTACGCAGTCGCCTGCATCGAGCTCGATTGCAGTTGCGCGATTTACTATTTGAGCCATCATGAATAGTCCGCCATTTGATGAACTGATCAGCGCCTACCTGGACGGCGAACTTGATGCCGAACAGTCAGCGCACGTCGCACAAGTGCTGCGTGAAGATGCGCGACTGCGGCGAATGTACGATCAGTTCAAGGCACTGCGGATAACGCTTCAGAAGCTGCCACGTGCCGAACCGGATGAAGATCTGACGGCACGCGTCGTGCGTCGGGCCGAACGTCGCATGTTGGCCCCGCAACCGGTTGTGGCAACCGACGATATGCCCCAGGATGCCGGCCCCGCCGATGCCGCGACTCCGATCGTAACACGCCACTGGCGCATTGGCTTGATCGCTATCACGTCGGTCGCCGCGCTCGTCCTGCTCGCTTTGTTCGTGCCAGCGCCTTGGAATCGCCAGGTTGCCACGGCGCCGCGCAATGTGGCCTCGGCCGAACACGCGGTGGAAGAACATTGCGATGCAACGACCGCGCCGGCTGCAGGCGTGGTCAACGACGAGCCAACGTCGCCGTCGGGGCGTGTTGACTCGCAATTGTCGCGCCGCGGCGCAACGGACGAGAAGCCCACGATGCGCGAGAGGACCCCGATCGGCGACGGACCGGCTGAGGCCATGGAATGGCACTCGTCAGAAAAAGGCCAGCCGGCGGCGTCCGCCGCGGAAACCGTGGTCGAGACACCACCGAATGCCGCGCCGAAACGAGATCTTGCCGAGCACAAGGATCGTGGTGCCGTTGGCCGCCAACTCAAGAAAAGCTTGCCGAAAGCCAAACGACCAGTGATCGCCCCCGAGTCCGAGGCACCGGCGCTCGGTGTGGGAATGACTCCATCGGCAACACCGCGACTCGATACCAAGAAACGTCCCGATGAAAAAGAATCGCTCGGTGGAGTCGTGCCGCGCGCCAAACGTGGGAAAGAAAGCGAGCCGGTTCGATTGATCCCGTCACGTCACGACAAGATGGAGAGCTTTGGTTTGGGGATGGGAGGGATGGGCGGTGGCGCGGCACTCTTGCCGCATGACGCGTCGAAACCGAAAGCAGCGGACGGCCCCGTCGCTGATCAGGACGTACAACAAACGAGGAAACTGGACAAATCAAGGAAACGTGCGAACGAACGCCACATCGACACACTCGTCTCGCAACTGGTGTCAAACGGGGTCTTGATCGTGCGTGCATCCTTGCGGAACGGATCGGCGCGTACGGCTAGTCCGGAACCGGATCTGCTGGCATCGACTGAGTCATTATTCGGGACGCGGGCAGGTTTGCGTACGCGGCTTGCCAGCCTTAGTGATATCACGAATTCGCCGGACCAGGTGTCCGCCGGTCGCAAAATGTCGAATGATACTGAGAAGATCACCCCGAACCAGGTGTTGATGGTGTCGGGATCGAAGCGTCAAGTCCAACTCGTTCTCGGCAAGCTCGTTGAACGGCGCGATCTTCGGTTCCAAGTAGTGGATCCAGCGAATCAACTCAGGTTCTTGGGACAGCAGACTGACACGAACAAGGTGGACGCGCTGTTCCGATCCTATTTTTCCAGGAAGGCGATCGGTGACGATCGTAGTGGTTCCGCGGGCCGACTGGCCAAGCGTGCGCGGACCGTGGCGAGCCCCGAATCGCGTCCCGCGCCGACCGAGGCGACTGGTGAGTCGAGCAGCGGTGACGCCACGCGTCGCGCCGGGGCCGTACCGGAAGGAGCTCCAGCCCCGCAGCTTAGGCCCGCAGTTGTCTATATTGTATTTCATATCGACCAAACTTCTGGCGGTGATCAGATGCCGGCCCATGCAACGCCGCGTGATGATCCGAAATGAACCGCCATGGACCAATGGCCGTCCCTCCCGAGAGCGTGCGGGACACGCCTTGTCTTGACCGCGCGCCGGATGAAACGGCATGGGCAAACCCCGGCATTCACTCGCGCCGAAACGTCACCTCTGTCCGTCGACTGACCTGTTATCGTAATATTTGCTACAATTGAGCCTACAGTGGGCTTCGCCCGCAAGGCTGACTGGAGGCTGTAGGGTTTGCGGCGTAAAGTCTCGGGAAAAACATGCGCGCACGGTGCGCATCCTGCGGCCTAAGAATCTAAT
>CAZSOG010000869.1:0-2915 GCA_964607555.1 uncultured Pirellulaceae bacterium
CGACGGTGCAGCGTCCACGCACCTAATGCGGGTGGCCCGCAACCGACAAGGGAGTACGCCCTCGTTCCGCAGCGCTCCCGTTGTTCGCTTCGAAACAAGCACGCACGGTGCGCGCATGTGGCAGCCTAAGAATCTAACCCAAGACTCGGTTCCAAGCACGTACGCTGGACGTCGACGTCCGTCGAAGAAGCGGATCGACGTCCGGCGCGGTAGTTTTGGGACCGTATCGGAGGAACGGCGTGCGTTACTCGGCGACGACCGGCGCTGCTTCCATCTTGCCGGCCCGGTTCAAGCCGGCCTGCCGCCAGAGCTCATCGAACGTCGCGGCGGCCTTCTGGACGATGGCATCACGCGTCATGCCGCTCAGTTTGCTCGGATGCGGACGCAGTGTCACGGGGCCGTCGTAGCCGATTTGACCGAGGTGTTGGATTACGGCGACACAATTCGCGGGCCCGTCGGTGCGCGGTAAATCACGGTCGAGCTCGGTGATGTTCGCCAGGTCCACGTCCGCTGGCACATCCGCCAATCGGACATGCGCGATTTGCGCAACGGCCAGGTCACTCAGTTGATCCATGGCCCCGCCACCGATATGCCAATTCCAGGTGTCCAGGGTGAGACCGACATTCGGACTCCCAGCAGTCTTGATCAGGGTAAGCAAACTCTCCGCCTGGTGAATGAACTCGTACGTATGGTCGGCCCGATGCTCCGGCGCGGCCTGGAACATGATCCCCAACTTGATTCCATAGGCGGCCAGGACATCCCCCATCTCGGCGAGGCGCGTGCGGTGCAATTCAAAATTCTCGTGATACGGCAGATCGTCGTTTGCCGGCAGGATCGTCATGTTGCACGACTCCGCGCCGAGCGACTGCGCCATTTCGGCTATTTCTTTCAGTTCAACGACCGTGGATCGAAACGTCGTTTCATCGCCCTCGAGATGGATTGGAAGATCGAAACCGCCGACCTTGATCTTCGCACTCAAGATGAACCGGCTCGCGTGCTCCAGACCACGACTCCGCACGCGTTTGACGATGTCTGCCATGTCCAGATCGATGCCCCGAAAACCATACGTTAGAGCCAGCTCGATCAGCTCACTCTGACGCCCCGAAATCCCCAGGGCCGCTACATTCAAATTCCTGTACATTTGCTCTCCCCAATACCCACGCGGCCGATCCTCCGAGGGGGTGTATCCATTTAGACTTCAAAGAGTTACGCATGGCGGCCGATCCGCCGGACCAACGCAGATTCGCGTCTGATCGACCTGTTGCAGTCGCTCGAACCGCGATTTTCGGCGCAAAACGCCGGGTTTTTCAAGATTTAGTCCTGTAGTATGGCAAATTGGTTCCGTTTCTCAAAGGGGGGACCGGATCTTCGTTCACCGCACTATGTTGGAAGCCGCCCATCACACGGTGGGGCGAATCGGCCAATGTCCGGCGTGCCCACGGCGCTGACTACGCGGGCAGACAAACGGCATGTGCACGGTCGTGTCTACCGCGCGCACCAACGGTGAGGTACGCTTGAGGATACTCTTTGCCGGCTGGCAGGCCCGGTTTATATCGCTTGTGGTTCGTCACAATTCGCGGAGAAACAAACATGACGCTGGCGCTTTGGAAGATCCTGGTTCTCGCGGTCGTGCAGGGTTTTACGGAGTTCTTGCCGGTCAGTTCCAGCGGCCACTTGGTCGTATTGTCCGCCCTGCTGACCAACGGCGACCCATCACAACTGGAGATTGGCGACCTGAGCGTTGTCCTGCACGTCGGCACGCTGCTCTCGATTATTGTCTTCTTTTGGCGGCGTATTTGGCGTTTGCTCGGATCGGATCGGCGCACGATCTGGCTGCTGGCGATCGGCACCGCGCCCGCGGTCGTCATCGGTTTGAGTATTGAGCTTACGTGCAAGCATTTGATCGAAAACCCATTGCTTGCCGGGCTGATGCTGCCCATCACGGGCTTCGTCCTGTTGTGGGCGGCACGGGAACTGAACGGGAAGGGCCAGTACAACGACCTGACGGCGTGGCAGGCATTCGCGATAGGCGCCGCGCAGGCCCTGGCGATCTTGCCCGGCATTTCACGCAGCGGCACGACGATTTCAACCGGATTGAAGCTCAAAATGGCGCCCAAAGAGGCCGCTACGTTCTCCTTCTTGCTGGCGATCCCGGCCATCGGCGGGGCGGGACTCCTCAAGGCACTCTCGGCATACAAGCACGGTGGCCTCGCCACCCCGTGGCAGCATCTGGTGTTGGGCGGAAGCGTTTCGTTCCTCGTCGGCATCGTCGCCCTGTTCTGGCTGATCAACTGGCTCGAACGAGGACGATTGCGTTTGTTCGCCTGGTGGTGCATCCCGCTCGGCGTGGCCGTCACCATCTGGCAAATCTGGCTGCTGGCACACTAGCCCGGACGCGGGCGAATCCACCACGGCCGTGTTATGCTTCGCGCGCCGCAAACACGCGCTCGACGTTCCCACGCAGCACCGTCATTCCCAGCCGGACAGCTCGTTGTTCGGACCAACCGCGATCCAACACGAACCGATCGGCCAGCACTTTGGCAAGCACGCGTTTGTACATCGCGAATTTCGGCAAGCCGAATTCCAGCTTGTACATGTCGCTGTAATAGCCGATCTGTTTGGTGCTCGGGATGGCCTCCAATCGGGCCACCAGATCATGCTCGATGTACGCCGGCGTGTTGGAATACCACCAATGGCCGCTGGTGACGACGTTGGGAAAAATCCACGCGTAACTGGTAAGCTCCTGGTTCGTGACACTGGCCAGAACGGAAACCGGGAACGTGACCTGCGGAAACGTGTTGAATAATTCGCGGTACTGGATCAGCGAAACGCGACTATCATAGAGGTCCTGGCCCTGAAATGACCGCATCCGTCGGAGCAACGCCGGGAGCCAGATTGGTGATACGATTTCCCCC